>CAUHCL010000007.1 GCA_959604655.1 uncultured Alistipes sp.
ACAGCACATTATAATAAAAATGTTTAACTTTAATCAAATCGAACCATGGAAAATCGAAATTTTGGAAACCGCAACGCAAACACCGTTGAACGCTATTACGCTCCGGCCGCATCCACCGTCGGCGACAAGGTAAAAATCTATCGCTATGCCCTCGACTGCATCAGTCGGGATTACCTCGAACTGATCGATTCGGAATCCTCCCCGCTGCAAAAAGCGTTGCTGCGCGAAGAGTGGGCACGCCTGATCGAAACGCAAATCGAGCTGTATACGGGCGACAAGTCGCGCATGCGGCTCATGGCCCTGAGTCTGGCGCGCGTCGCGCTTGAGACTCTCGAAGAGACAAGGCGCGAAACGCTCGAAGCCGTCGCCCGCGAACAGCGCATGCGTCGGGCCTGCAAATCGAAGAAACGGTCGGACAAATTCAAGGAACAAACCGCAGGACCGCAAGACCGTCCCGTCGGCGGCAAACACATACGCAAAGCCGACGACGAGCGGAAAAGATCGTTCGGCAAGTCGCTGCGAGGTTATACCAAGACACTGTCGACATGCTCCGAAGAACGTATCGAATCGCTGCGAAACTTCATCGTATCGATATACGCATCGGACCAAACGCCCGACAAAGAATGACGGCATTGCACGTAATCACGCAGTTTTTTCACATACGGCCACAGAGACAACGCTTTGTGGCCGTTTTATTTGCAAAAAACGCTCGAAATGGCTACATTTGCGCCGCGACAGCCCGAACCACGGACGCCGCCGACAATTCACTAACGTTAGGAAGCAGTTATTATGTTAAGCAGAAAGGTAGCATCGCAACTCAAAGAGTTCGAAACCCCGTTTTATCTCTACGACATCAACCTTCTCCGCCAGACTTTGGAGAGCGTGGTTTACGAATCGAAAAAATACGACTATAAGGTCCATTACGCCATAAAGGCCAACAGCGACGACTATCTGCTGGGCATCATACGCGAATACGGGCTGGGAATCGACTGCGCCAGCGGCAACGAGGTGCGCAAGGCCATCGAGGCGGGATTCGATCCCAAGACCATAGTATATGCGGGCGTGGGCAAGCGCGACAAGGAGATACGCTACGCCATCGAGCAGGGCATACTGGCCATCAACTGCGAATCGATCGAGGAGTTGCAGGTGGTGGACGCGATAGCGGGCGAGCTGGGCCGCAAAGCCGAAGTCGGCCTGCGCATCAACCCCGACATCGACCCCAAGACCAACCGCTGCATCGACACGGGTCAGGCCGACAGCAAGTTCGGCATTTCGTATGAGGAAATACTCGAAAACACCGAACTCATAAAGTCGTTCGGGAACATCGACATCATAGGCATACACATCCACATCGGGTCGCAGATACGCGAGCTGCACGTATTCGAGAACATGTGCAACAAGGCCAACGCCATCGTGGAGAAACTCGAATCGTCGGGATTCTCGTTCCGCATGGTCGACGTGGGCGGAGGCCTGGGAATCAACTACGACGTGCCCGAGAACGAGCCCATCCCCAACTTCGCGTCGCTCTTCGCCATCGTACACGAATATCTCAACGTGGGCGGACGCGAGGTGCACTTCGAGTTCGGCCGCTCGATCGTGGGCGAGTGCGGCGAGCTCATCACCTCGGTGCTGTTCAATAAGACCACAGCCACGGGCCGCAGACTCGTCATCATCGACGCCAGCATGACCGAGCTGATACGCCCCATGCTCTACGGCTCGTACCACAACATCGAGAACATCACCTCGCAGGAGGAAAAATTCACCAAATACACGGTGGTGGGCACCGCATGCGAATCGACCGACGTATTCGACGAGAACGTCAGCCTGCGCAAGACCAAGCGCGGCGACCTGCTCTCGATCAAGTCGGCGGGCGCCTACGGACGGTCGATGGCTTCGCAATACAATCTGCACGACCTGCCCGCGGCGGTTTACAGCGACCGCCTGACGAACAAATAAGCGTCGGCAATGAAAATCACGGAAAACGGCTCGGGAAATCGGGCCGTTTTATTTTGATTACTGTCGGCAAAATGCCCTATCCGCGGTTCGCCGTCGGCGGCGGGAATGCGCGAGCCGAAAGCGAGCAGCAGTCCGCCGCGTGGGGCGGCGGCGAACTGCCGACATCGCGCCGCGATGTCGAAACATATGCCCCGCATCCTTTCCCGAACAAACATTTTTCCTTTTTATGAATTTGTATATCGTCAAAATTCACTATCTTTGAAAAATCTTTTACTTTGAAAGATATGAATATCGAATTTATAAAATCGGAATTTGAGAAGCTGTCGCTCATCATCCGCACGTGGAACGCGGGCGAGAGCGTTGCAGCCATCGAACGCGACATAGCGCTCGACAAACTGAAGAACATATACGACGCGCTGCGTTTCGACGCTGCGGCACCCGCCGCCGATGTGGAGGAAGCTCCGCAGGCAGCGGCAGAGGAATCGGCACCCGCACCCGCTGTCCCGACGGAAAACGAGGCGGAACCAACAGCCCCCGAAACGGACGAAACCGCCGTGGAGAATGCGTCCGAGTCCGACAGCGACGAAAAAGATGTAGAGGTGGAATTCATCTTCGCGGAAGAAGACGAAACGGAAGAAGTGACGGAAGACGAGTCGGAGGAAACTCCCGCCGAAGAGCCCGAGACGACCAAGCCCGCCCCCGCAGCGAACGAGCCTGTCATGCCCGAACCCGAGGCGGAAGAACCTGACGCAACAAGCACGTCCGCGGCACCCGAACAGCAGGAGGAACCGCGCCGTGAAGACGAGTATGCGCAGCCCTCGCGCCGCCCGCTGAACAGCCTTTTCAGCGCCGACGAGATAGGCAGCCGACCGCGCACCAAGCACCACCGCATGATGTCGATATACAACGACGCCCATCCGCGTGAGGAAAAGGTGATCGACATATCGAAGATATTCGATGCCGACGAGGAAGTGCGGCCGCAACCCGCCCCAGCACCGTCGCCGCAACGGGAATACCGCGCCGAAGGCACGGACGAAAACGCGGCAGCCGTCGCAAAAGAGGCGCCTGCACGCATCGAAATACCTGTACGTCCCGCCACGGCTCCCGCAGCCGAGGCGCGTCAGGCCGACGATGCCGCACATCCCGTGACGCTGGGCGACGCCATCAACCGCAATGCCCAGACGCTCGCCGACACGCTGGCCAAGCCGTCGGCACTGGGCGAGGAGATAACCCACACCAAGATAGCATCGCTGCGCGAAGCGATAGGCATCAACGACAAGTTCCTGATGATCCGCGATCTGTTCGACGGCGACGGCGAGGCATACGACGCGGCAATCGACTCGCTCGACGGATTCGACTCGCTCGACGACTGCATGATCCACATAGTCGAGAACTACGAATGGAACCCCGATTCGGAAGGTGCCAAGTTCCTCATGCAACTTCTGGAACGCAAATTGTCCTGACAGATGTCGAAACTGTATATCGTACCCACGCCCATAGGCAACCTCGACGACATAACCCTAAGGGCCGTAAAGGTGCTCAGGGAAGCCGATTTCGTGTTGGCCGAAGATACGCGTACCACGTCGTTCCTGCTCAAACATCTGGGAATCGAGCAGAAACTCTATTCGCACCACAAGTTCAACGAGCACGCCACGGCGGCATCGGTCACGGCGGCCATAGGCGAAGGACGCACGGCCGCCCTTGTGTCGGATGCGGGGACGCCGGGGATCTCGGACCCGGGATTTCTGCTGGTACGCGCATGCGTCGAGGCGGGCATCGAGGTAGAGACACTGCCGGGCCCCACCGCCCTCATTCCCGCGCTGGTGCAGAGCGGATTCCCGTGCGACCGCTTCTGCTTCGAGGGATTTCTACCCCAGAAGAAAGGACGCAACAAACGATTGCAGGAACTGCGCGGCGAACAGCGGTCGATGATATTCTACGAATCGCCGTTCCGCGTGGTGAAGTGCCTCGAACAGCTGGCCGAGACCTTCGGTGCCGACCGACGCGTGTCGGTGTCGCGCGAACTGACCAAGAAATTCGAACAGACCGTGCGCGGCACGCTCGCCGAGGTGATCGGATATTTCCGCGAACACGAGCCCAAGGGCGAATTTGTCATTGTGACAGAGGGGTGTCCCAAGCCCGAAAAGGAGCCTCGCCGCAACCGCTATGCCCGCGACGACGAACAATCGTCGGACGACGAGTAAAACGACTGTTGAAAACGCACATTACGGCATGAAGACGAACGAAACGGATAACGAACTTACATTCATACAAAAAATCGCGGTCGAGATATTGTGGGCAATATGCCGCGGCTTCGCCATGCTGCCCTATTTCATGCGGCATTACGTACTCGGTCCGATTTTCTATTTCACGCTGCGCTACGCTCTGCGCTACCGCCGACGAGTGATAATGACCAACCTGCGCAACTCGTTCCCCGACAAGACCGAAAAGGAGCTGCGACGCATCTGCGCGCTCAACTACCGCAATCTGTCGGAGCAGATAATCAACATCATAAGCCAGTCGGGCGTGAGCGACGAGAAGCTGTGCCGACGCATACGGTTCAACAACGCCGACGACATCCTGCGCGAGGTGGGCGACCGCAACGTGATATTCATGACGGCCCACTTCGGATCGTGGGAGGCGGGCAGCACCATGAGCCTCATATCGCGCGACCACACTTTCGTGGCCGTATACCACAAGATAGAGAATCCCGTATTCGACGAGCTGATGAAGCGCATACGCCAGCACACCAACGTCAAGCTGGTGACCATGAAGCGCATGATACGCTACTTCATCGACCACCGCGACACGCGGCCCGTAATCATGGGACTCATATCGGACCAGAACCCCACGTACCGCCTCAATTTCCACTGGTACCGTTTTCTCAACCAGTGGACCGTGTTCTACAACGGCGCGGAGCTGCTAGCGCGCAAATACGACCTGCCCGTCTACTACTTCTCGCCGCGACGCCTGAAAGCGGGCGTCTACGAGGGCGACCTGATAAAGATATACGACGGGAAAGAGAAGGTGGAGGATCACGTGATAACCGAACGTTACATACGTCTGCTCGAAAAGGACATCGTGGCCACGCCCGAGGTGTGGATGTGGTCGCACCGCCGCTGGAAATACACCCCGCCCGCTGAGCTCACCGAAGCCGATGCCAAGGGCGGCGATATCGAGGACTCAGCCGAAGCGAAACGATTCTCGGGCAAGCGGTCCGACGAGCAGACGCAGGCCGAGGAACTGCTCATAAACCCCGAACCCGCCGCCAAGAAGGCATGATGCGCACGGCGGTAGTCATACTAAACTGGAACGGCCGACAGCATCTGGAGCGGTTTCTCGGCAGCGTGGTGTCGCGCACGCCGCGCGACATACGCATCATCGTGGCCGACAACGGCTCGACGGACGATTCCGTCGCCTTTACGGCCGAGAACTACCCCACCGTCGAAACGATACTTCTCGACCGCAACTACGGGTTCGCCGAAGGATACAACCGCGCGCTCGCACAGGTGGACGCCGACTGCTTCATCCTGCTCAATTCCGACGTGGAGGTCACCGAAGGATGGACCGATCCGCTGCTCGCCGTGCTGGAGAGTGATCCCGCGGTCGCGGCCGTGGCGCCGAAACTGCTGTCGTACGCAGAACGCGACAGATTCGAATATGCGGGAGCCTGCGGGGGATTCATCGACCTGCTCGGCTATCCGTTCTGCCGCGGCCGCATACTCTCGACCGTGGAAAAGGACGACGGGCAGTACGACTCACCGCGCGAGGTGTTCTGGGCGAGCGGCGCGGCATTCTGCTGCCGCGCGGAGCATTTCCGTCAGGCGGGAGGCTTCGACGCCGACTTCTTCGCCCACATGGAAGAGATCGATCTCTGCTGGCGCATGCAGCTCGCGGGTCGGAAGATCGTCGTGGAACCGCGCAGCACGGTATACCATCTCGGAGGCGGCACCCTGCCCAACGAATCGCCGAACAAGCTCTATCTCAACTACCGCAACAATCTGGCGATGCTGTTCAAATGCGCGCCGATGCCGCAGCGCATGCTGGCGGCGGTGGTGAGGCCCGCGTCCGACATGCTGTCGGTAATAATATATATGGTAAAGGGAGATTTCGCGCTCGCCGCAGCAACGCTGAAGGCCTACCGCGACTTTCTGGCCATGCACCGTACTCTCGCGGCCAAGCGCCGCGCCGTACGCGGCAACGTAAGAACCGAGGCGCGGCACATCTACCGCTCGTCGATCATCCTGCGCTACATGGCGGGACGCCGCACCTTCGGCGATATGCGGCCATAAGGAATCATTCACGGTTTTTGCGGCGGATCCTGCGGTACGGAAGCATCATCACGCCGAAGAACGCCTCGCCGAATATGCCTCCGCTCATCTTCGATGCGCCCTGCTGCCGCTCGGTGAATATGATCGACACCTCGCTGACACGTAGGCCGAGGCGCCATGCGGAATATTTCATCTCGACCTGAAAGCCGTAACCCTTCATCCTCACCGCATCGAGATCGATGGTCTCCAGCGCGCGGCGCGAATAGCACACGAACCCTGCGGTGGCGTCGCGCACGGGCATGCGCGTCACCAGACGGACGTAGACCGATGCGAAATAGGACATAAGCAGGCGCGACATGGGCCAGTTCACCACGTTCACGCCCTTCACGTAACGCGACCCGACGACCACGTCGCTGCCGCCCGCAGCCGCCTCGCAGAGTCGGACCAGATCGTCGGGATCGTGCGAGAAGTCGCAATCCATCTCGAACACATAGTCGTAGCCGCGTTCCAGCGCCCACTTGAAACCCGCTATGTAGGCGGTGCCGAGTCCGAGTTTGCCCGCACGCTCGATAAGGAACAGTCGGTCGGGAAATTCCTCCTGCCGACGCACTACGACCGAGGCCGTGCCGTCGGGCGAGCCGTCGTCGATCACGAGCAGATCGAATCCGCCGTCGAGCGACATTACCTTGTCGATCATCGGCGAGATATTCGCTATCTCGTTATAGGTGGGTATGATAACCAGTTTTCGCAAAGTCTCGGTCGGTTTCGGTTGTCGGTTAATACTGCTCTTTCTCGTTGGGGAAATCACAGCTCTTCACGTCGCTCACGTAATTGCCCACGGCCTCGCTCATGATGCCGTTAAGGTCGGCATAGCGACGCAGGAAACGCGGCGAAAAGTCGTTCGAGATGCCCAGCATGTCGTGGATGACCAGCACCTGGCCGTCCACGCCGCCGCCCGCGCCGATGCCTATCGTCGGCATCTTCAGCTCTTTCGACACGCGCTCGGCCAGCGCCGCGGGAATCTTCTCCAGCACAAGTCCGAAGCAGCCCGCATCCTCCAGCAATCGGGCGTCGCGAACCAGTTTCTCGGCCTCGGCATCCTCCTTGGCCCTCACATTATACGTGCCGAACTTGTGGATCGACTGCGGGGTGAGCCCCAGATGGCCCATGACGGGTATTCCCGCCGAGAGAATGCGGTTCACCGATTCGAGGATCTCCTCGCCGCCCTCGATCTTCACCGCATCGGCCTCGGTCTCCTTCATTATGCGTATGGCCGACTCGAGAGCGACCTTGGAATTGCCCTGATAGGTGCCGAAAGGCAGATCGACCACCACAAGCGCGCGCGACACGGCGCGGACCACCGAACGGGCGTGGTAGATCATCATATCGAGCGTTATGGGGAGAGTGGTCTCGTATCCCGCCATCACGTTGGCGGCCGAATCGCCCACCAGAATAACGTCGACACCCGCGGCGTCGACGATCTTGGCCATGGAATAATCGTAAGAGGTAAGCATGGCGATCTTCTCGCCGCGCTGTTTCATTTCGGTCAAACGCAGAGTCGTGACGGCTCTGACCTTACCTGCAACTGACATATCTGTTTTTCTTTTTGACTATGTTGGGCGCAAATGTAGGCAAGATTTACGGGTTAAGCAAATTTCGCGGCCCGTATTATGCCGCCGAAAGGATCTCACACACCGTTACTCCGACCGTTGCAAGGTGGAGGGGAGGGGATTTCGCCACTATCGGACAACGCCTGCGTCAGAAAATCGTCGAAACCGTCATACGGTGCGCGATGCGACCTGCAAAAACTTTCATACGCCTCACCCAACTGGCGACGCACGGGCAATTCGGGATACTCATCGATCCGATCGCCGCTCACGAACAACGGAAACTCCTCCCAGAAATCCTCGGGACGCGGAGCGCGCCCGAAACGGTCGCGGATGCTGCGCGCGTATTCGAACGCCTCGGCCTCGCTGCGGCGCTTGCGCTTGGCGAAATAGTCGTCGAGAGTCGAGATCACCCGCGCCGGGCACCCCGCCACCACAGAATCGGAGGGCACGTCGTGCATTACCACCGATCCCAGACCTATAATGCAATTGTCACCGACGGTGACACCCTTCAGGATCGTCACGTCGCGGCCTATATAAATATTGTTTCCAAGTCTGACGGCCCCCGACGAGTTCACCAGTTCGCCGTACTTGTGCAGGAACACACCCGATGCGAAGTCGTGCGTCATAATGGTGAAATTCACGTTTATATCCACCATATCGCCGATCTCCACGAGACTCGGGCGAGTAAGGTCTATGGTCACCGACGACGCGTCGCGGAACACCACACCGCGCCCGACCTTCACTCCGCTACGGCGCAGACGCGCTACCAGACGCGTGCTCGGACTATGGAACGGAGCCGTAACGATATCCTTTATTCTGCGTACAATGCCGCAATCGTAACGCGTTTTCATTACTGCAACGACGATTTGAATCCGACGAAAAAGGGCCACAGCACTATGCCGCCCGCCACCGACACATTCACCGAATGTTTGGTTCCCGCCTGGGGAATCTCCAGCGCGCCGTCGCACGCGTCGACCGCGGCCTGACCGACGCCCTCCACCTCGTTGCCGAACACCAGAGCGTAGCGCTTCGAGGCGTCGACAGCGAAATCGTCGAGCATCGAGGCGCCCTCCACCTGCTCGACGGCAAGGGCGGTATAGCCGCGCTCCTTCAGTTCGGCGACGCACGCGGCAGCCGAGTCGCAGCGGCTCCACTCCACCGTGAGCTCGGCGCCGAGAGCCGTCTTGTGGATATCGCGCGAAGGGGGCGCGGGCGTTATGCCGCACAAGATCAGGCGTTCGACGGCAAAAGCGTCGCACGTGCGGAAAAATGCCCCCACGTTCTGCGCCGAGCGCACGTTGTCGAGCACCACCGTGACGGGTATGCGCGGCATCGAGGCGAACTCCGCCGCCGAGGGACGATGCAACTCTTCGTTGGTAATTTTTCTCATATTGCAACTGTTTCCGATGACAAATGTAACATAAATCGAGGAAATAGATTAACTTTGCCGAGCATAAATCACCTTTCGGAAAATGAATCGCATAATACGCATCCTGCTCGTCGCCTCGGCAATGCTCTCGGCCGCGACGTCGGCGCACGCCCAGAAAGATCCGAAACTGCTGGCGGGGGCCGATTTCGACACCTACTTCGACAACCGCGAATACTCGGGGTGCGAGTTCGGCGAGTCGCAGACGCTGTTCAGCTCGCGTCTGACGCCGTGGATCGGATTCGGATGGAGCGGCGCGAACCGACTCATGGTCGGCATGGACCTGCTCTCGAACTTCGGCAACGACGAGGTCACTTTCGAAAAGGTGCGGCCGCAGATATACTACCGCTTCGAGAACCGCAAAGTATCGGCATACGCGGGTATATTCCCTCGCGAGAGCATGATGGGCGACTATTCGGAAGCCATCCTGAGCGACTCGGTGCGTTTTTACGACAACCGCATACAGGGCTTCATGGGCCAATACCGCGGACGGCGCGGATTCGCGGAGCTGTCGGTGGACTGGTGCGGCATGTACTCGGATGAATCGCGCGAGAAGTTCCGCATACTCTCGGCAGGAGAATATTGGTTCGACAACTATCGGCGGCGGTTCTACGGCGGCTACGCCTTCATGATGTTCCACTTCGCGGGCAGCAAGCGCATAGTGGGCTGCGTGAACGACAACATCACGATCGAGCCCTACGTAGGCACTCGGTTCGAGGCGTATTTCGATTTCGACATCAGACTGCGTTACATACAGACCCTCCAGCGCGACCGCGCCAACGACGCCAAGTATCGCACGCCCAAAGGCGGCATGTTGCAGGCGCGAATGTCGAAATGGGGACTCTACATCGACGAACGGTTATACGTGGGGCAGGGGCTGCAACCCTACTACTCGTCGTTTAGAAGCGACGACTTCCCCTACGGCTACGGAGGCGAGCTATACGCGGGCGAGAGGTTCTTCGGCACGGACAAGCATGTGTACAACAGCACGAAGATCGGATACGACCGCCGTTTCTTCGACGGCACGCTGCGCGTGAACTGCTATCTGGCTTTCAAGCACGACGGTACGGGGGGGGGTACGCAGCAAATGGTGCAGCTGTCGGTACGGCTGCTGAGAGACATACCGCTCGGCAAAAAACGATAAAACCAAAAATCATAATAATCACAAGGTTATGAACATCATCGAAACGAATGAGCCGAAAGAGAAGCTCAACTTTCTGGAGGGGATCATTGAAGAGGCGATAGCCAAAGGCGAAAAACGCGTACAGACCCGTTTCCCGCCCGAACCGAACGGCTATCTGCACATAGGTCACGCCAAGAGCATCTGCATCAACTTCGGTCTCGCCCAAAAATACGGAGGCAAATGCAATCTGCGTTTCGACGACACCAATCCCGTGAAGGAGGATGTCGAGTACGTGGATTCGATCAAACGCGATATCAAATGGCTGGGATTCGACTGGGCCGTGGAGCGCTATGCGTCGGATTATTTCGACCAGCTCTACGACTGGGCCATAGTCCTTATCAAGAAGGGGCTGGCATACGTCGACGACCAGACCCAGGAGGAGATACGTCTCACGCGAGGCACCATCTCGGAGGCGGGCAAGGAGTCGCCGTGGCGCAACCGTTCGGTGGAGGAAAACCTCGATCTGTTCGTTCGCATGAAGAACGGCGAGTTCCCCGACGGCGCGAAGGTGCTGCGTGCCAAGATCGATATGGCGCACCCCAACATGCTCTTCCGCGACCCCATCATGTACCGCATCATCCACGCCGAGCACCACCGCACGGGCAACAAGTGGTGCATATACCCCATGTACGACTACGCGCACGGACAGAGCGACTCGATAGAGCAGATAACGCACTCGATCTGCACGCTGGAGTTCGACGTGCACCGTCCGCTCTACGACTGGTTCATTCAGGCACTCGATATCTACCCGTCGCACCAGTACGAGTTCGCGCGCCTGAACCTCACCTACACCATGATGTCGAAGCGCAACCTTCTCAAACTGGTCAAGGAGGGCGCCGTGATGGGATGGGACGATCCCCGCATGCCGACCATATGCGCCCTGCGCCGCAAGGGTTACACCCCCGCGTCGGTGCGCGCCTTCGCCGAGATGGTGGGCGTGGCCAAGCGCGACAACGTGATCGATCTGGGAAAGATGGAGTACTGCGTGCGCGAGGACCTCAACAAGGTAGCCGAGCGACGCATGGCCGTGCTGAATCCGCTGAAGGTGGTAATCACCAACTGGGAAGAGGGCAAGGTGGAGATGCGCGAGGCGGTCAACAACCCCGAGGATGCCGAGGCGGGCATGCGCAGCGTGCCGTTCGGACGCGAGATATACATCGACCGCGACGACTTCATGGAGAATCCGCCCAAGAAGTATTTCCGCTTAAGCCCGGGTGCCGAGGTGCGTCTGCGCTACTCGTATCTCATAAAGTGCGATGAGGTAATCAAGGACGCGGAGGGCAACATAACCGAGCTGCGATGCACCTACGATCCCCTCTCGGGCGAAGGATCGTCGAGCGACGGCCGCCGCGTGAAGGGCGTGATACACTGGGTTTCGGCCGCTCACGCCGTCGAGGCCGAAGTGCGTCTGTTCAACCCGCTGTTCCTGACCGAGGATCCGTTCGACACCTCGAACGGCCAGCAGTCGTGGGAGGATAACCTCAACCCCGAATCGATGGTGAAGGTCAAGGGATATCTCGAACCGTCGCTGAAGGATGCGCCCGTAGGCAAGCCCTACCAGTTCGAACGCGTGGGCTACTTCTGCGCCGACACCGATTCGACGGCAGAACACCCCGTATTCAACCGCACTGTGACGCTGAAGGATTCGTGGGCAAAGATGAATAAATAACGGCGGGCGGCTGTTTGCCGCCGCCCCGCCGCCGAGAATGAAATGACAAAAGGCAGTCCGAACGATTCGGGCTGCCTTTGTCATGTCCTACCCTCGGCTCTCCATACTTTCGACCGACGGGTTGGTTTTGGCCACATCCTGCTCCAGCTGCCGTTGCGAAACGGGATCGTCCTTTCCCGTTGGTTCGATCCGCCCGCTGTAAGGTCTGATCTGCGTGACGACGGGCACCTTCATCGGTTCCTCCGAAAGGGTCGCCGCATCGTCCGCTTTCCGTTGCCGCCCCTCCGAGCGGCAGCGGTCGTTGTCTTTTGAATATTCCATAAACCGACTGCTTTTTCGCCCGATCGGTGCAAAGTTCATACCGTCGGCGAAAACGGCAGTTCGGCAGGGCCGAGGACGGCCCGTCCGACCGTTTGCTGACAGACTCTACAATTTAAGCGACTTGGGTTTGAGCAGATGGCTGTATATCTGTACGAAAAACGTCTCCGCCAGACTCTCGCGGTAGACGATGCCGTGTTTCCAGCGGTTGGCCCACCAGCGGCGGAACATGTAGCTCCACGACTTCAGGTAACCCGCACCGACGGGTTTCGTCTCGGAAAATTCGGGACGCAGTATCTCGTCGAGCATGCGTCCGGCATATCCCCCATCCGATTCGGGCGACACGATCCGATCCGACGGCATGCCGAGGCAGTCGATGCAGATGGAATTCATGCCGTGAAGGAAACGGTGCATGTTCATCTTCTCGGCAAACTCCGTCAGCCCCTGCCAGTCCACGTCGTCGCCGTACTTCGACACGAAATAACGCCAGTCGAGCAGATGCCTCAGCACGATCCTCTCGGCGGCGAAGTGTGAAGCCGAATGGCGCAGCAGAAACAGGGCGTGAAAATCCGACGGCGGCAGGTATACGACCGCACCGTCCACCTCGGTCTCGTACATTTTACGCTGTACGAGCTCGGCCAAACGCGCCTCGACGGCTCGGTTGGAACGATGGGCGTGGACATTCATGAAATCGTAGTGGTTCTCGACAGGCACGCCGTCGACGCAGAATACCGTATGATGATGCTTGTCCTCGTCGATGTCGATGTGCATATGCTCGCGCAGGAGAGCGTCGCCGCGTTGCTGCGCACTCACGCGAACCGTATCGCCCGAAGGGGTACGCCGTTCCTCGAACAGCCAGATGTCGATATCGCTGCACGGGCGATGGCTTGGAAACGGATAATTGAGGCTCAGGCCGTAACCCTTGATAACCATCATCCCGATGCCGTGTTCCGCGAAAAAGCCCGCGAGTTTCCCGATCACGCTTTTCTGACGCGCATATTTGGCCTCGACGCTTTCGGCTGTCAGCGCCCACTTGATTTTCAGAGCCTTGGACGGCTGCCGGTCGACAGACAGAGCACCCTCCCCGATCGCCCGACCAAGCTTGTCCCACACCATCGCCGCGACACCTTGGTCGCACGAAAGACTGTAAAGCGCCTGCCAGTCCGACTCGCTCATAGACCCGAAAGCTGACGGATCGAAATCGGACGACGACAACAAAGAGAAAAACAAATTCCGCATAAAAGACTAATAATATGCCTCTTGCAAACCTATCTTCCCCGATACATCTCCTCGTAATACCGCTCGTACTCGCCCGAGGTTATGTTCTCCATCCACTCACGGTTGTCCAGATACCAGCGGACGGTCCTTTCGATACCTTCCTCGAACTGGAGAGAGGGTTCCCAACCCAGCTCCCGTTTCAGCTTGCGCGAATCGATGGCATACCTCGAATCATGGCCCGCACGGTCGGTGACATAGGTAATCAATCCGAGAGAATGGCCCTCGGGATTGCCCAGCATGCGGTCGACGGTCTTGATTATCACCTTTATCAGGTCGATGTTCTTCCATTCGTTGAAACCGCCTATGTTGTAGGTCTCGGCCACGCGGCCGCGATGGAAAATGACGTCGATGGCCCGCGCGTGATCCTCCACATAGAGCCAGTCGCGCACATTCTCGCCGCGGCCGTAGACGGGCAGCGGCTTGCCGAGACGGATATTGTTGATGAACAGCGGGATCAACTTCTCGGGGAACTGATAAGGCCCGTAATTGTTGGAACAGTTGGTAACGATGGTCGGCATGCCGTAGGTATCGTGGAACGCACGCACGAAGTGGTCGCTCGACGCCTTGCTTGCCGAGTAGGGAGAATGCGGATCGTATTTGGTGGTCTCGGTGAAGAACTCGTCGCCGTAAGGCGCCTCGCCGTCGGGACGCGTGAGTTCCAGCGCACCGTAAACCTCGTCGGTCGAGATGTGGTAGAACAGTTTGCCGTCGTACTTCTCGGGCTTCGACTCCCATCGCATTCTGGCGGCCTGCAAGAGCGACAGCGTACCCATCACGTTAGTGCGCGCGAACGTGAAAGGATCCTTGATCGAACGGTCCACGTGGCTCTCGGCCGCGAGGTGGATCACCCCGTCGATATCGTACTCGGCGAACAGACGGCACATCTGGTCGTAATCGCATATGTCCGCCTTTACGAAGGTGTAGTTCGGGCTGTGCTCGATATCCTTCAGGTTGGCGAGATTTCCCGCATAGGTCAGCTTGTCGAGATTCACTATGCGGCATTCGGGATATTTGTTCACGAAAAGGCGGACCACATGGCTGCCGATGAATCCCGCGCCGCCCGTAATGAGTATGTTTTTCATAGTTTGATATTTTTACGTCTATACGCAAAACGGCCTGTCAATATCTCGATATTGCAAAGCAATATCGGCAGTTCGCCGCCGCCCCACTGCGGCGGACTGCTAAAGCACTCCGACCGCCGTCGGCGAACAGCAAACAACGGTATCCGTCTTGCCGCATCATCCTCGGGCGAACATGCGCCGCAGGCAATATATCATCGAATCGCGCCAGTGCGGGATCTCTATGCCGAACGCAGCCTTTATCTTGGTCTTGTCGAGCACCGAATACGGCGGCCGCACGACTTTCGACGGAAACTCGCTGCTGTGACACGGCACTATGACGCAATCGCGCCCCGTGGCGGCGACGATCTCGCGGGCGAAATCGTACCACGAACATACCCCCTCGTTCGAGAAGTGGTATATGCCCTCTCGGCCCTCGTACAGGCCGCCCTCTATTATAGAGAACAGCGCCAGTGCCAGATCGCCCGCATAGGTTGGGGTCCCCGCCTGGTCAAACACCACTTTGAGGCTCTCTTTCTCGGCCGTAAGGCGCAGCATGGTCTTCAGGAAATTACGGCCGTACTCGGAATAAAGCCACGACGTCCTTATCACCACAGCCTTGCAGCCCGAGGCCGCTATGGCCTGCTCGCCGTGCAATTTGGTGCGGCCGTATGCCCCGAGCGGGTCGAGCGGCATATCCTCGGTACGGGGAGTGTTGCCGCCGAGCCCGAAGACATAATCGGTCGATATGTGAAACAGCGTGCCGCCGACCGCCTTCATGGCCTCGGCGAGGTTGCGCACCGCCTCGGCATTGATGAGCTCCGCCCTCGCTTCGTCGTCCTCGGCACGGTCGACGTCGGTGTAGGCCGCGCAATTCAGGATGATGTCCACACCCTTGTCGGCGACGAACGCTTCGACCGCCGCGCGGTCGGTGATATCCAGTTCGGCGACGTCGGTAAAGATGTATTCGTTGGGCGACACGGCCCCCAGACGACGCATCTCGCAGCCCAGCTGTCCGTTGGAGCCAGTCACCAGTATCCGTTTATTGAGCATAATAGTCTTCATTGTAATCGAACAGATCCGCAGCATCCTTCAGCCTCGGATGAGCGGCATCCTTGGCCGAAAGCAGAATCGCTTCGGCGGGCAACCGCCAGTCGATCCCTATATCGGGATCATCCCACGCCACGGCACCCTCCGCCTGCGGGGCATAGAGGTTATCGCATTTGTATTGGAACACCGCCTCGTCGCTCAGCACCGAAAATCCGTGGGCGAAACCGCGGGGGATGAACAGCTGCCGCAGGTTGTCCTCCGTAAGTTCGACCGCCACATGCCGTCCGAACGTGGGAGAGCCTCGGCGTATATCCACCGCCACATCCAGCACCCTGCCCCGTACCACTCTCACGAGCTTCGACTGGGCATGTCGGCCCTTCTGGAAATGGAGTCCGCGCAGAACCCCGTACCGCGACTTGCTCTCGTTGTCCTGCACGAATCTGACGGGACGGACCGCCTCGTCGAACCGCCGCTGCGAATAGCTCTCGAAGAAATAGCCGCGCGCATCACCGAACACCTCGGGCTCGACGATCACCACATCGGGAATCGAGGTAGGTACGATCTTCATCGCGTCCCCTCCTTTCCCGCACGCTTCGCGTCTTCCACTACTTTCAACAGGTAACGGCCGTACTGGTTCTTCATCATGGGGCGGGCCAGCTCCGCCATCTTGTCGTCCGAGATCCATCCGTTGCGATAGGCGATGCCCTCCAGACATGCTATCTTCAAGCCCTGGCGCTTCTCGATCACCTCCACGAAGATCGACGCCTCGGCCAGCGAGTCGTGCGTGCCCGTATCGAGCCATGCGAAGCCGCGTTCGAGCCGGCGCACCTTCAGTTCGCCGTCGCGCAGGAATTCCTGATTTACCGACGTGATCTCCAGCTCGCCGCGGGCCGAAGGCTTGATGCGCGCCGCGACGTCGACCACCTTGTTGGGATAGAAATAGAGTCCCACCACGGCATAGTTCGACTTGGGACGGGCGGGCTTTTCCTCTATCGACAGACAATTACCCTCCCCGTCGAACTCGGCCACGCCGTAACGCTCGGGATCGTCGACCCGATAGCCGAACACGGTGGCCTTGCCCTCCGCCTCGGCCGTACGCACGGCCTCCTTGAGGTGGCCCGTAAATCCCGCGCCGTGGAATATGTTGTCGCCCAGAACCAGGCACACGCTGTCGTCGCCGATGAACTCACGGCCGATGATGAACGCCTGCGCCAGGCCGTCGGGACTCGGCTGCTCGGCGTACTCGAACCGCACGCCGTAGTCGGAACCGTCGCCCAGCAAACGGCGGAAACCGCCCAGATCCTGCGGGGTGGAGATTATGAGTATGTCGCGGATACCTGCCAGCATCAGGGCCGATATCGGATAATAAACCATAGGTTTATCGTAGATCGGGAGCAGCTGTTTGCTCACCCCCTTGGTTATGGGATAGAGACGGGTTCCGCTGCCGCCCGCCAAGACTATGCCTTTCATAATTGTCGTCGACGCATTGTGTTACGAATATACAAAAGTATCACTTTTTATGCAATCAGGCAATTTTCGGGGGCAATTATGTATCGCGCAAGCCTCACGACACCGCGGCCGCTCCCGAATCGGGTGCGGCCGCGGCACGGTCGGATGCGACCGATCACTTCATATTGCCCTTGAAAAAGGCCTCCATGCGATCGAACGGAATGACCTCCGTGTTGTCGTACAAATCGACATGCACGGCATCGGGGATAATCATAAGCTCCTTGTTGTCGCCCGTGAGCCTCTTGAAAGCATCCTCGCCGAAGTAGCGCGAATGGGCCTTTTCGCCGTGAATGACCAGCACTGCGCTGCGGATCTCGTCGGCATAGGCCATGACGGGTGCATTGAGGAACGCGATGGCCGAGGTCCTGTTCCAGCCGTCATTGGAGTTGAGCGAACGGGGATGATAGCCGCGCGGAGTCTTGTAATAGGCGTAATAGTCCTTCACGAACTGCGGAGCGTCGGCGGGCAGCGGGTCGACCACTCCGCCCGCACGGGCGTACGTCCCGCGCGCGGCATCCTCGGTACGCTGCGCGCTAAGCTGCCTGCGAAGCTCATAACGGGCATCGGCATCCATAGCGTCGAAATAGCCGTTGGCCGTGCATCGGCTGATGTCGTACATGGTAGACGCCACAGTGGCCTTGATACGCGTATCCGCCGCCGCGGCATTGATGGCGAACCCGCCGAATCCGCAGATGCCGATAATGCCTATGCGCTCGGCATCGACCTCGGGCAGCGTGGTAAGGAAATCCACCGCCGCGCTGAAATCCTCGGTATTGATGTCGGGCGAGGCCACATACCGCGGCTCGCCGCCGCTCTCGCCCGTGAACGAGGGGTCGAAAGCCAGCGTGACGAATCCGCGCTCGGCCATGGTCTGCGCATAAAGTCCCGACGCCTGCTCCTTCACCGCGCCGAACGGACCGCTGACGGCTATGGCGGGCAGCTTGCCCGCGGCATCGGACGGATAGTAGAGATCGGCTGCCAGCGTCACGCCGTATCGGTTGTCGAATGTCACCTTGCGGTGCCCTACCTTGTCGCTTGCGGGAAAAGTCTTGTCCCACTCGCTCGTAAGATTCAATGTCTTCATATCGTGTGTCTTTTGGTTTGTCTCGCCGCCCGTGCAACCCGCAAACGCGACGGCGCCCAAAACAACCGCGGCCGCCGCGAATCCTAAATAATGCTGTCCCATACTCAATTCGGTTTGATTACGATTGCAAAAATAGAGCGAAAGCCTCACGGAGGCTTTACCGTGAGGCTCAAAAACATTTGCCCAGAAGGTCAATGCCGATTATTCGGCTCAGGCCGAAACGGCCGTGGGCGATACGCCGTAACGCCTCTTGAACGCCGTCGAGAAGTGCGACGGGTTCTTGAATCCGACCTCGACGCATACATCGGCGACCTTTCTGCCGCCGTCCCTGATCATGGCGTACGCTACGTCCAGCCGTTTGCGGACGAGCCACTTTTCGGGCGTCAGATCACTTATCTTCCGAAAGTCGCGCTTGAATGTCGCGAGACTGCGGCCCGTATAGTGCGCCAGTTCCTCCATCGTGAACTCGTACATGTAGTTTTCGTTCAGGAACTCCAGAATGTCGATTTTCCACGGCTCGTTGAAATCGAACAGCGTGGGCGCGAACCGTTCGTCGATGTGCAGCAGAGCTATCAGCCCCTCCTGCATCTTCAGATCCATGAAATCGTCCCGCGGTTTCACCTCGGGATCGAAAAAGGGCTTCATGGATGAGAACAGGCTCGTCAGCTCTACCGTACGCGGCAGTTTCATCACCTCGGGCGCCAGCTTGGGCATATCGGCAGGCAGCGCACTATATCCGAGTCTGCCGTACGCGTCGCGCAGGAAACGGCGGGTGAACATCATGAAGATACCGCAATAGCGTTCGCCGTCGCAGGCCCTTTTGTACATGGTTATGTGGTGGTCGCGCGGAATGAACACGCACTCGCCCTTGCCGACGTGCACGCACTCCCTGCCGTTGTCGAGCACCATCTCGCCCGAATAGACATAATTGAGGGCGTATTCGCGCGAACGGTGCACGCAACTTTCACTGTTGTCGTAGAAAAAGCTGAAAAATACATCGTTATAATTAAATATCAACTTCATCGGCTCCGCCTGCCCCATTTCGACTCTCTCCATAACAGCTGAATTTTATCTGTCATTGCAAATATAGCGAAATTATTCCGACCCGCACGCGCGGCGGGAGCAGCATCTTACGACAACGCGGCCCGTTCATGAGAACGGGCCGCGCGGCATTACGGGATATTCTTTCTATACCCGTCAGATTATTCCCTGCTCCAGCATGGCATGGGCCACCTTCATGAAGCCTGCTATGTTGGCGCCTTTCACGTAGTTGATGTAGCCGTCGGGCTGCTCGCCGTAGCGCACGCAAGCCTCGTGGATCTGCGACATGATGTAGTGCAGTTTGCTGTCCACTTCCTCGGCCGACCACGAAAGGTGCTGGGCGTTCTGCGTCATCTCCAGACCCGACGTAGCCACGCCGCCTGCGTTGACGGCCTTGCCCGGGGCGAAGAGGATGCCCGCATTCTGGAATGCGGCTATGGCCTCGGGGGTGCAGCCCATGTTCGACACCTCGGCCGCGCACCACGTGCCGTTGGCCAGAAGCTCCTTGGCGTCGTCGCCGTTAAGCTCGTTCTGGAATGCGCAGGGCAGAGCTATGTCGCACTTGATGCTCCATGCCTTCTTGCCCGCGATGAACTGTGCGTCGGGGAAGCGCTCGGCAAAGGGAGCCACTATGTCGCGGTTCGATGCGCGGAGCTCCAGCATGTAGTCGATCTTCTCGGGCGTCATGCCGTTGGGGTTGTAGATCACGCCGTCGGGACCCGATATGGCGATCACCTTGGCACCCAGCTCGGTCGCCTTGGTGGCAGCGCCCCAGGCCACGTTGCCGAAGCCCGAGATGGCCACCGTCTTACCCTCGATCGACTTGCCTGCCTGATGCAGCATGTGCTGCACGAAGTAGAGGGCGCCGAAGCCCGTGGCCTCGGGACGCACAAGCGAGCCGCCCCACGTGATGCCCTTGCCCGTCAGCACGCCCGTGTTGTACTCGCGTGCCAGCTTCTTGTACATTCCGTAAAGATAACCTATCTCGCGGCCGCCCACGCCCACGTCGCCCGCAGGCACGTCGGTGTCGGGACCGATGTTCTTCCACAGTTCGAGCATGAATGCCTGGCAGAAACGCATTATCTCGGCGTCGGACTTGCCCTTGGGGCTGAAATCCGATCCTCCCTTGGCGCCACCCATCGGCAGGGTGGTAAGCGCGTTCTTGAACGTCTGCTCGAAACCGAGGAACTTCAGCATCGAGGGATTCACGGCGCTGTGGAATCGCAGACCGCCTTTGTAGGGACCTATCGCGCTGTTGAACTGCACGCGGTAGCCGATGTTGGTCTGAATCTCGCCGCTGTCGTCCACCCACGTAACGCGGAACGTTATGATGCGGTCCGGCTCGACCATGCGCTCGACGATTTTAGCTTTTTCGAACTCGGGATGTTCGTTATAAACCTCCTCTACCGATTCGAGGACTTCTCGTACTGCTTGCAGATACTCGCTCTCACCCGGATGCTTGCGTTCGAGATCTGCCATCAAATTATTAACGTTCATAATACGTATGATTGGTTATTGGTTTTATCTTATTACAAATATAGCGATATTTTCTTATGATTGTTAATCCGGGCGCAAAAAAAAGATAAATATCTTATGCCGCGGCGCGCGGCGCAGGCAGCACGGCCGTATATAATAAAAGTGTGAAAATCAATGCCGCATTTGCAATCCGACAATATAGTACGTATATTTGCGTGTTATCAACAATCAAAAACAACTATGAAACGACTATTATTTATCGCCGTGGCGCTTCTCGCGGGAGCGGGTATGGCGATGACGGCGCATGCGCAGGTCGATCCGATGAAGCCCATCGAAGCCGACAAGGAGATTCGCACGGGCGTGCTCCCCAACGGACTGACCTACTACATCCGTCACAACGAGAAGCCGAAGAACATGGCCAACTTCTATATCGTGCACGACGTGGGAGCCATTCAGGAGGACGACTCGCAGCAGGGACTGGCCCACTTTCTGGAGCACATGGCCTTCAACGGCACCAAGAATTACCCCGACAAGACCCTGATCGAGTATCTGGAGAAGATCGGCGTGAAGTTCGGCGCCAACCTCAACGCGTTCACCTCGTGGGATCTGACGCAGTACTACATGAGCGACGTGCCCGTGCAGCGCGAGGGCGTCATCGACTCGGCGCTGCTCATTCTGCACGACTGGTCGCACTTCATCGCTCTGGAGCCCGAGGAAATCGACTCGGAGCGCGGAGTGATAATGGAGGAACTGCGCACGCGCGACGGCGCTTCGTGGCGTTCGACCATCGACATGCTGAAGACCGTCGGCAAGGGCACCAAGTACGCCGAGCGTAACCTCATAGGTTATCTCGATGGTCTGAAGAGCTTCTCGCACGACGATCTGCAATCGTTCTATAACAAATGGTACCGTCCCGACTACCAGGCTGTGGTCGTGGTGGGCGATATCGACGTCGATGCCATAGAGGGCAAGATCAAGGCCCTGATGGCCGACATTCCCGCACCCGCGGCCGATGCTGCCAAGAAAGAGGTGATAACGGTGCCCGACAACGACGAGCCTATCGTGAGCATCTTCGTCGATCCCGAGATGCAGAGCTCTTATCTGCAAATCCTCTACAAGCAGCAGGCCATGCCCAAGCAGTACAAGGGTCTGGTGGCCGCCGAAATGGTGGACATCATTTCGAGCTACATATCGATAATGATGAACGAGCGTCTGAACGACATCTCGCGCAAGCCCGACGCTCCGTTCCTCGGGGCGTCGTTCGATCCCGTGAGCAGCTTCGGCATCTGCCCCACGCTCGACGTGACGGGCGGATACGTGCGCACGGCCGACGGCAAGCTGGCCGAGGGTTACAAGGCCCTGCTTACCGAGATGGAGCGCATGCGCCGCTACGGATTCACCGAGGGCGAGTACGAGCGCGCCAAGAACAATCTGCTGTCGAGCATCGAGACGCAGTACAACAGCCGCGACGACCGTCGTCACGACTCGTTCGCCGAGCGTTGCATCGACAATTTCCGTCTGGGCGAGCCCATGCCCGACGCGCAGACCGAGCACGATCTGGACAAGCAGCTGGTGGAGATGATCACCCTCGACATGATCAATAATACGGTACAGACTCTCTACGATCCTCTGAAGAATGCCGTCATCATGGTGCGCTCGCCCAAGAAGGATGGCGTCGAGGTTCCGACCGAGCAGGAGCTGGTCGAGGCGTTGAAGGCTTCGGTCGCCGCCGATGTGGAGGCGTTCGAGGACAACGCCGTGAAGGAGCCTTTGATCGGCGAGGATGTCGTTTTGAAGGGTTCGCCCGTGAAGAAGACCGCCGTGAACGAGAACCTCGGCACGACCGAGTGGACGCTCAAGAACGGCATAAAGGTAGTAGTCAAGCAGACCCCTTACGAGGCCGACCGAGTATCGGTTACGGCTATGTCGGACGGCGGCGCGGCCATATTCGGCGACGAGGATTACTACTCGGCGCAAATGTTGTCGGCCGTTATGAACATGTCGGGCATCTCGAAGTTCTCGGCTTCGGATCTGCGCAAGCAGCTCTCGGGCAAGGTGGCTTCGGCCGGCGTGACCGTCGGACAGTACAAGCACACGGCGAGCGGTTCGTCGTCGCTGAAGGATCTGGAGACCATGTTGCAGCTCCTCTATCTGCAATTCACCGCGCCGCGCTTCTCGGAGGACGACTTCGCGACCCTCATGAAGCGTTACGAGTCGATGCTGGCCAACCAGATGAGCGACCCCGATTTCATCTTCAGCGACAATGTCACGAAGACTCTCTACGGCGATAATCCCCGCCGTCGCAACCTCACCCCCGAGCTGTTGCAGACGGTGAAGCTCGACCGCATGGCCGACATCCACAAGGCGCTCTACTCCAACGCCGCCGATTTCCGCTTCACCTTCATCGGCAACATCGATCCCGAGACGCTGAAACCTCTTGTCGAGAAGTATATCGGTTCGCTGCCCGCGGCCAAGAAGCATACGAACGGGATTACCGACGACAAGGTGCGTCCCGTAAGCGGCGGCGTCGATAATGATTTCACCGCCAAGATGGAGCAGCCCAAAGTTTCGGTATGCTATAACTTCACGGGCGACGCGGACTACAATCTGAAGAACCGCATGACCATGATATTCCTCACGCAGGCGCTCAGCAACCGTTACCTCCGCTCGATCCGCGAGGAGAAGGGCGGCACGTACGGAGTGCAGGTCGTGGGCGGTATTCAGGACAGACCCGCGGAGATGTATATTATGCAGATCATTTTCGATACCAACGAGGAGATGGCCGACGAGCTTTGCGAGATCGTGATGGCCGAGATCGAGAAGATCGCCGCCGAGGGACCTCTGGCCGAGGATATGGACAAGACCCGCGAATACCAGCTCAAGAACCTCAAGGCGTCGATGGAGCGTAACGGATGGTGGTCGCAGGCCATAACGCATTGGTACGACCATAAGATCGACTATACGAAGGAGTACGAGGCTACGATCAATGCCGTTACCGCCGACGACGTGAAGGCCTTCATGAGCAAGATGCTCGACGACGGCAATCTGGTGAAGGTCATCATGCGTCCCGAGAAATAAATCCTTTCGAACCGCGCGGCAACTTATCCCGCGATTCCGATTCATTCCCCGCCCTACTCTCGTAAGGCGGGGAATTTTCGTATACGTAGAAGATATGCGGTGTGAGTGCGGCGCCGACGGGCAGTGGTTTCGGGCGTATGTTTCCGCAACGGCAGCGCGGCCCGCAGATACATACGAAAAGAGGTTATCCGTACGGATAACCTCGACTATATTAGAGCTGTTGACGAGGCTTGAACTCGTGACCTCTTCCTTACCAAGGAAGTGCTCTACCACTGAGCTACAACAGCATTCATCCTTAAAAGGCAGTGCAAAAGTATAACATAAAATCGAATCATCCAAAAATTTCGACTCTTTTTTACACCTTTCGATGCAAAAAAATATCGCAGCATCTTTGCCGTTCCGCAACGTGCGGCGCGGCACCGTCTCTGTCACAATCGGTTAAAACGACAGATCGAGTTCCACCGCCCTGCCGACGGACAGCGACGCCGCCACGTCGATTATCCGCTGGTTGCGGCTGCCGCGAAACAGCAATGAGGTATCGCGCTCCGACAGCACGAACCGTCCGTCGACCAAAACGTCCACCGCGCGCAACAACTCTTCGCAGGCTCCGCCGCGCTCCACGATCTGTTCGAACGTAAGGCCCGTATAGCACCATATCGTCTTGTCGGTATGCTCGCGCACGGCGCGTGCCAGCGCCGCGAACTCCGCGGCCTGAAACATCGGGTCGCCGCCCGAAAAGGTAACGTCGAGGTCGGCCGCGATTATCCGCTCCAGCACCGAATCCACGCTCATCGGCTCGCCGCCCGCGGGATCCCACGACTGCGGGTTATGGCACCCCTCGCAACGGTTGGTGCAACCCGCCCCGTAGATCGAAGTCCGCAACCCTACCCCGTCGACCGACGTACCCTCGACTATGCGCAGCACTCTCAGCATGGCATGCCTACTTGTGAATCACGCGGTCGCGCAGCTCGGCGAGCTTGGCTTTGTTCCAGCGATCGGTCGTGCCGACCAGATAGCCCGTTATGCGCTGCAATTTGTCGATGTTGTCGCTGCCGCACTTCGGACACGCGGTCAGATGCTCGTCGGCATCCTCGTAGCCGCAGTCCATGCAGCGGTTGCGGTTGTGGTTGACCGAGCTGTAACCGATGTCGTACTTGTCCATCAAATCTACTATGTCCATTATCGCCTGCGGATTGTGCGTGGCGTCGCCGTCGATCTCCACGTAGAAGATGTGTCCGCCGCCCGTGAGCGCATGGTAGGGGGCCTCCACCTCGGCCTTGTGCTTGGGCGAGCAGTGATAATAGACGGGCACATGGTTCGAATTGGTGTAATAGGCCTTGTCGGTAATGCCCTTCAACTCGCCGAAATCCTTGCGGTCGCGGCCCGTGAACTTGCCCGACAAACCCTCGGCGGGAGTGGCCAGCACGCTGAAATTATGCCCGTAGCGCTCCGAGAATCCGTTCACACGCTCGCGCATGTGCCCCACGATCCTAAGTCCCAGCTCCTGCGCCTCGGCGCTCTCGCCGTGGTGCTTGCCCACGAGTGCTATAAGGCACTCGGCCAGACCGATGAAACCTATGCCCAGAGTACCTTGATTTATGACGCTCTCGATGGTGTCGTTGGGTCCGAGCTTCTCGCTGCCCACCCACAACGACGACATCAACAGCGGGAACTGCTTGGCAAGCGCCGTCTTCTGGAAATCGTAACGGTCGCACAGCTGACGCGCCGTGGTCTCCAGAACGGCGTCCAGTTTCTCGAAGAACTTTTCGATGCGTGCCCCTTCGTCCGCTATATCCATGCACTCTATGGCCAGTCGCACGATGTTGATCGTCGTGAACGACAGATTGCCTCGGCCTACGGAAGTCTTCTCGCCGAAGCGGTTCTCGAACACGCGCGTACGGCATCCCATGGTCGCCACCTCGTAGAGGTAACGCTTGGGATCGTCGGCACGCCACTTCTCGTGGCGGTTGAACGGAGCGTCGAGATTCACGAAATTGGGGAAGAACCGCCGCGCCGTAACCTTGCAGGCCAGCTTGTAGAGATCGTAGTTGGGATCCTCGGGCAGATAGCTCACGCCGCGCTTCTTCTTCCATATCTGTATGGGGAATATCGCCGTCGAGCCGTTGCCCACGCCCTCGTAGGTCGAGATCAGCAGCTCGCGGATAATGCAACGGCCCTCGGCCGAGGTGTCGGTACCGTAATTGATCGACGAGAACACGACCTGGTTGCCGCCGCGCGAATGGATGGTGTTCATGTTGTGGATAAAGGCCTCCATCGACTGGTGCACGCGGCCCACGGTGCGGTTGATGGCATGTTGCAACACGCGTTCCTCACCCTTCAGGCCATCCAGATCGCGCTCCACGTAGTCGGGGAACTGCGCATCGTAGAGGTGCGAATAATCCTCGCCGCTGAAACGCTCCAGAGTCTTTACTTCCTCGACGAACGAACGGCGCACGTAGGGCGCCAGATAGAAATCGAACGCGGGAATGGCCTGCCCGCCGTGCATCTCGTTCTGCACCGTCTCCATCGATATGCAGCCCATGATGCTGGCCGTCTCGATGCGCTTGGTGGGACGCGACTCGCCGTGGCCCGCCTGGAAACCGTGCTCCAGAATCTTGTCCAGCGGATGCTGTATGCAGGTGAGCGACTTGGTGGGATAGTAATCCTTGTCGTGAATGTGTATATAGTTATTGCGCAATGCCGTGCGCGTCTGCTCCGAGAGCAGGTAATCGTCGACGAAAGGTTTGGTGGTCTCGCTGGCGAACTTCATCATCATACCCGCGGGAGTGTCGGCGTTCATGTTGGCGTTCTCGCGGGTGATGTCGTTGCTCTTGGCCTCGATTATCTCCAGAAATATGTCGCGCGTCTTGGCCTTGCGGGCGATGCTGCGCTTGTCGCGGTAGGCTATGTAGCGTTTGGCGACCTCCTTGCGCGGCGAGTTCATCAGCTCCATCTCCACCATGTCCTGGATCTGCTCCACCGAGATCTTCTCCGATCCGCGGCACTCTATGCGGTCGGTTATCTTGTACACCAACGCTTCGTCCTCGCCCCGCTCGGTCGTAAGCATGGCCTTGCGGATCGCGGCAGCGATCTTCTCGCGGTTGAACCCCACCACGCGTCCGTCTCGTTTAACTACTGTCTGTATCATCTTACCTGGTTTTTAATTATTCACCTCTCCGTTACCCGCGAAACATCCCCACACGCTCCGCATGCAAAAACATATCGGGATTAAAATTTCGGTCGGTCGCATGCCCTTCGCCCGAAGACATAACGCCACGCATATCCGACAGGCAGGTCTTCTGACTCGCTCCTTACCGCACGGTCTTCCCGCCGCAGGGCAGTGACCATGAGATTGTACGGCATTTTCGAGAGTTTACAGCTACGGGGATAGTCCCTGAATCACACAGGAGTTCCCTTTTAATCTCCGGCGCGGCACATGAAAACCGCTAAAGGAGAACCCATCGCGAGAACAAAATTAAGGATAAGCCGCAACAGCGCAATCCGCCCGAGGGAAAAGTTATCAACAATTATTACACATTAGCATTACAGCCTGCAAATCAACGCTTTATGTATCGCATTAATTTACAGCGGCAAACAGAATGGCAAACATAACAAATCACCCTCCCGCAACGATTTCGCGCAAGAGGGAGCATGTTTTATGAAAATTCACATCCGACATTTCGACATCGCCGTGCGATGTCGGCAGTTCGCCGCCGCCCCATGCGGCGGACTGCTGCTCACCCGAAAGGTTCGCGCATTCCGACCGCCGTCGGCGAACAGCTGCTGCACATGACTTGCGGCGCATAAACACGCGCTTATACACCTAAGCACGCCCCTACCTTATCCGCCTGTAACCGTAAACGGCCAGTTCGCCCAGCTCCTCCTCGATACGCAGCAACTGGTTGTATTTGGCCATGCGGTCCGAGCGGCTCAGCGAACCCGTCTTTATCTGCCCGCTGTTCACCGCCACGGCTATGTCGGCTATGGTGGCATCCTCGGTCTCGCCCGAGCGGTGCGACGTCACGGTGGTATAGCCGTGACGATGGGCCATCTCAATGGCATCGAGCGTCTCGCTCAGCGAACCTATCTGGTTTACCTTTATAAGTATGGAGTTTCCGCACTTCTCGGCGATGCCTCTTGACAGGAACTCCACGTTGGTCACGAACAGATCGTCGCCCACGAGCTGGCAGCGGTCGCCTATACGCTCGGTCAGCCTGCGCCAACCCTCCCAGTCGTTCTCGCTCATGCCGTCCTCGATCGAGTCGATCGGATACTTCGACACGAGCTGCTCCAGATAGGCTATCTGCTCGTCGGCCGTACGTCGGGCACCCGCAGCGCCCTCGAACATGGTATAGTCGTACACGCCGTCGCGATAGAACTCCGACGAGGCGCAGTCCATTCCGATCGTGACATCCTCCGCAGGTCGGTACCCCGCCGATTCTATGGCCGCGATGATCGAATCCAAGGCATCCTCGGTACCGTTCAGCGCGGGGGCGAAACCGCCCTCGTCGCCCACGGCCGTACTCAGCCCGCGGTCGTGCAGCACCCTTTTCAGGGCATGGAACACCTCCGCGCCCATGCGCAAACCCTCGCGGAACGACGTCGCGCCCACGGGGCGTATCATGAATTCCTGAAACGCTATCGGCGCATCGCTGTGCGAACCGCCGTTGATGATGTTCATCATCGGCACGGGCATCACGTGAGCGTTGGTGCCGCCTATGTAACGGTAAAGAGGTACGCCCAGATAGTTCGCCGCCGCCTTCGCCACGGCCAGCGACACGCCGAGTATGGCGTTCGCGCCCAGCTTCGATTTGGTCGGCGTGCCGTCCAGCTCCAGCATCTTGCGGTCGATGCGACGCTGCTCCAACACCGACATGCCCCACAGTTCGGGAGCGATCACCTCATTGACGTTGGCCACGGCCTTCAGCGTTCCCTTGCCGCCGTAACGCAGCGCGTCGTTGTCGCGCAGCTCCAATGCCTCGTGCTCGCCCGTCGAGGCACCCGACGGCACCGAGGCGCGGCCCATTACGCCCGACTCCAGAATGACATCCGTTTCCACCGTGGGATTGCCGCGAGAGTCCAGGATCTCGCGCGCGACGATCTTTTCAATTCTCATAATATTCCGCATTTTGCGCGGCGCGCCTCACACGGACGCCGCAGGGTTTATAAATCTCGTTACCGACTGCAAATATCGTTCTTTCGCTATCGGATTATTTATTAATTTTGCAGTGCAAAAACATTTTGGTTTATCCGCAAAAAAATCGAGGAAATTCGGAAGATATGTTTCGACATTGTATCACGATGTCGGCAGTTCGCCGCCGCCCCATGCGGCGGACTGCCAAAGCACTCCTGCCGCCGTCGGCGAACAGCAACCGACTCTTGACGAAAACACGGATAACATATTAAACATTTACCGCTATGCGAAAGATCGAAGTCTGCTGCTCGTCGCTCGCCGAAGCCCGCGAGGCCGAAGCGGGAGGCGCCGTAAGAATAGAGTTGTGCGCCGCCATCGCCTGCGGAGGCGTCACCCCGAGCCGTGCGCTCATAGAGTCGGTGGCGAAAGGCGGTCTCGCGCTCGACGTCAATGTCATAATCCGTCCGCGCGAAGGCAATTTCCTCTACACGGAGGAAGAGGTGGATATAATGTGCCGCGACATAGAGTTCTGCTGCGAGGCGGGCGTGCACGGAGTGGTCATAGGCGCACTTACGGCCGACGGCGATATCGACCTCGAAGCCTGCCGCTGCATGAAAAAGGCCGCGGGAGAGATGTCGGTGACGTTCCACAGGGCATTCGACGTGTGCCGCGCACCGCAGCGCGCGCTGGAGCAGATCATCGAACTCGGCTGCGACCGCCTGCTGACCTCGGGCCTGAAACCCACGGCCGAAGCGGGCGCGGAGCTTATCGCCGAACTCGTCCGACAGGCCGACGGACGCATAATCGTAATGCCCGGGGCAGGCATACGCCCCTCGAACATAGCCTCCATCGAACGCATCACCCGCGCCGAGGAATTCCACTCCACTGCGCGGAACTGCGCGCCCGACGGCATGTCGTACAGAAACCCCGACGTGAGCTTCGCGGTCGAGACGGACGAAACCATCGTCCGCCGCACCGACCGCCGCGTGGTGTCACAGCTTGTGAATGACGCCGTTTAACTGTTCGCCGAGCGAGGTGTTGTAACCCTGCGAGAAGTAGACTATGCGGCCGAAACTGTCGCACACGGCCACCACGGGCAGCGTCCGCTGCCGCGAACTGCAACCCTCACAGATCATCTCGCGCACCTTGCCGTCGACATCGACACCGTAATTAGCGGCCACGTCGCCCAGCATCTTGCGGTCGAACTTGGCGGCATCCTCGGCCGAAGGACTCAGCACCACCACGGGACGCCCCCACTCTTTCAGCGTGCCCGCCATCGAGGCCAGGTCGCGCAACGCGTGGTTGGTAGGCTCGTCGCCCGAACCCATCACCGCCACGAGGAAATAGCCGCGCCCCGTGGTCGACAGCAGCGACACTTCCTCGGCGCCTCCGTCGGGCATGTATCGTTTCTCGGCATCCATGAATCCCAGCACGCTCACATCGTCGTCGGCACGGCGCATGACGAGCTCCACATCGGTGGTCTCGCCCTCCGCGATGCGGAACGTCACCGCACGCGCCAGCACCTTGCCACTGGCCATGCGGCGGCCCGAGGTGAGCATGTAATCGCCCTCGTCCAGCGTGAAGGCACGGCTGAAACGCCCCGCCGAAGCGTCGGCCCCGAGTTCGGTGGCGTCGCCGCCATCGAATCCCTGCAAGACGCAGCGGCCGTTCTCGATCTTAGACAAGGTGAAATGACGATAATAGTCGGGATCGGGCAGCGACGGATCGGCCGTCTTGTCGTACGTCATGCGCATGTAACCCACCTTGCGCTCGCGCTCGGCCACGGGACCGTCCAGCAGCACGTCGATCCACTCGCCGTTCGCGAGATACTGCACCTTGCCCGTCATGCCGTCGACCCGCGCGGGCAGACCGAACGCGCGGCACGCCGCCACGAAGAATATGCCGCGCGACACACCGTCGGCCTGACGGCAGCGCAGCACACCCGCAGGGGTGCCCTGCAAGCGGCGGGGATTGTACTCGTCGGCCACGCTGATATTGTCGCGAGTCCACTTTATGATATCCGCAGCGGTCGGCGCATCGCCCACCTCGGGCGTCAGGGCCTCGCGGATCTCATTGCGATAAGGACGCAAAAATTCGCTCGCTATGCGGGGACACATCACATAATTCACATATTCGGGAGTGAGTTCGCCCGCGGGCACCGAACGGAACGCATCGTCGAGCACTTCGAGCGGAGTATCGCGCAAATCCTTACGCGACAACGACCGCAGCATAGCCACGGCACGGGCGCGGTCGGCCTCGGGCACGCCATAGATGAACGCCTTCACGTCGGCATGGTTGCCCTTGGCGGCTACGAGCAGACGCCGCACCTCGGGTTCGTACGCCGAATCCGTCGGATCGTCGGTCATGAAGGTAGCCGTATAGGCCATTCGTATCGAATCCTCGCGCGCGAGGCGTATCTTGTTGAGCGCGGCGGCTTCCTCGCTCACATGGGCGGGGATCTCGCCCTCGGCGGGCGGGGTTATGTCCTCGACGATCTCCAGCGCGTCACCCGCCTTATGGTCGAGCTTCACGGCGAGATTCTCCGAATCGAGCTTCGCCACGCCGAAACGGCCCTCGTGCGACGCCCACACCATCATGTCGCCCAGCCCCGTGTGCAGCACGGCTTCGCCCCGCTCGTCGCTCGTCATGGTGACCACGGTGCAGAACTCGCCGTAGTTGTAGATCTTGAACTCCACCGTCGCGCCCGGCACCGCCTTGCCGTCGGCATCGGTCACGCGCACCGTAGCGCGGCGAACTGGAGCGTAGTTGCCCACCACGTTTATCTCGGTGAAACACTTCGTGCGACGTATCACGTCCTCGGGACCTCTGTAATCGCCGAACACGCAGGTGTGCATCAGCATGGCACGCGCGGCGGGCTGGTTGAACCACGCCACGTTGAGTTCGGGTTCGGGTTCACAGGCGCCGAGGAACGACCACTTGCCGTCGACCCACACCTCGACCCAGGCGTGATTGTCATCGGTATGCGCCCAACGCGGCGTATATACCTGACGCGCGGGGATACCCACGGCGCGCATGGCGGCCACGGTGAAGGTCGATTCCTCGCCGCAACGCCCCTCGGCGGTGCGGATCACCGCGAGCGGCGACGAAGTGCGGCTGTCGGAGGGGGTGTAGGTGGCCTTCTCGTGGCACCAGTGGTTCACTTCCAGAGCCGCGTCGTGCAGCGACATGCCCGCAACACGGCTGCGCAGGGTGTCGTAATATATAGTACGGAACTCGTCCAGACGTTCGTTGTTGACACGCACGGGCAGCACGAAATGGCGGTAGAGATCCTCGGGGATGTAGCGGCCCCACGGCATTTCGCGGCGGGCGCGGAGCGACATGCGCACGTTGTCGAGGAAAAATTCGCCGTCGTAGTCGCCTATGTCGGTCGTGCTCATGGCGCCGTAGAGGAACTCCATCGCCTCGCGTTCCTCGGCCGACATGTCGCCGTCGAAGACCGAGAACAGAGCGTCGTCGGAGAACATGGCCCGACGCGCCTCGAATCCGTCGTGAATGTCGCGGCGCAGACCGCCGTCCGAAATGAAATGACGCGAACAGCCTGCCGAAAGCACGGCCGCCGCGACGAATAACGCTTGAAATAATCTCTTGACGTACATTTCAAATGATGTTTTGCCGTAAAATTACAAATAAAAAACTAATTTTACACCGAAAAACGTAATTAATGAACCGTTCCCAAGGAAACATCGCAGCCCTGCTGCCGCTCGCCGTATTTCTCGGCATCTACCTCGCGGGATCGCTGCTCGCGAACGATTTCTACAAGATACCCATAGTCACTGCGGCCATGATAGCTTCGGTATGCGCCGTGGGCATGACGCGGCACATGCCTCTGCACGAGAGCATAGGCCACTATTCGCGCGGCGCGACGGACATGAACATCATGCTGATGATATGGATCTTCGTGCTGGCGGGGGCCTTCGCCGCATCCACCAAACAGATGGGCGCCGTAGACGCCACGGTGGCCCTTACGATGCGCATCGTCCCCGAACGGTTCCTGCCAGCGGGGATATTCATAGCGGCGTGCTTCACCTCGATATCGATAGGCACGTCGGTGGGCACCATCGTGGCGCTCACCCCCATAGCCTCGGCCATAGCCGACCAGACGGGATGCAGCGCGCCGTGGATCACGGCCATAGTCGTCGGGGGAGCCTTTTTCGGCGACAACCTGTCGTTCATCTCCGACACCACCATAGCCGCCACGCGCACCCAGGGGTGCAGCATGCGCGACAAGTTCCGCACCAACCTGCTGATAGTGGCGCCCGCAGCGGTCATAACGCTGCTCATCTATACGTTCTCGCAGAATCACGCCCTCGCGTACGACCACACCGCAGCCGACATACACTGGGCGACCGTGCTGCCCTACCTGCTCGTCCTCGGAGGCGCCGTGGCGGGCGTAAACGTGCTGATAGTGCTGGTGTCGGGAATAGTGTCGGCGGGAGTGATCGGAATAGCGTGCGGCAAGATGACTCCGCTCGATTGGATGTCGACCATGGGCGAGGGTATAGGCTCGATGGGCGAACTGATAATCATAACCATGATGGCGGGCGGAATGCTCGAAATGATACGCCTCAACGGAGGCATCGACTACATCATATCGCGCCTGACGGCACGCATACGCAGCCGCCGCGGAGCCGAGGCCGCCATAGCCTCGATAGTGATGTTCGCCGACGTGTGCACCGCCAACAACACGGTGGCCATACTATCCTCGGGGTCGATCGCGCGCAACATAGCCGAGCGTTTCGGCATCCCGCCCCGCCGCACGGCCAGCCTGCTCGACACGTTCTCGTGCTTCATGCAGGGCATACTCCCATACGGCGCGCAGCTGCTCATGGCCGCGGGGCTGGCGGCCGTATCGCCCGTGGAGATAATATCGTATCTCTACTACCCCATGATAACGGGACTTTGCGCCGTGGCGGCCATCATCCTGCAAAGGCCGCAATACAGATGACAATGCAGCTCTTCAGAGCTGCGCGAGCCGTAGCCTCCCCCCGCGGAGGCTCGCTATCGCTCACTCCGCAGGCTACGGTCGCGAAATGCGAATACGATAAAAATACGGACTTAAGTAAATCATATCTCACATTTCGGCACGTATAGTTTGAAAACTATCCAAAAAGACATATATTTGCCATTATAAAACGACGACACGATTCAAACCAAATAAAAAATCGAATTTATGAACAAAATTTACAACCTCTTATTGGCCGTAGTGGCAGTGGCGACACTGGCTTCGTGCGGCGGCAACGCAGCCAAGAAAAGCGAGTGCTGCGGTGCATGCAAGGACAAGCTGCCCGTAGGATTGCAGCTTTACAGCATCCGCGACGACATGGCGCAGGATTTCAAGGGCACGCTTCAGAAGGTGAAGGACATGGGCTACGACGGCGTGGAGTTCGCGGGTCTGTTCGACAACTCGCCCGAGCAGGTAAAGGCTTGGTGCAAGGAGATCGGTCTGGAGCCCGTTTCGGCACACGTGCCTCTGGCCGACATGCTGGCCGACATCGACAAGGTGATCGCCGATTACAAGACCATCGGATGCCAGTATATAGTGGTACCCTACGTTACCGAGGAACGTCGTCCGGGCGGTGACAAATTCATGCAGATGATCGAGGAAATCCGCTCGATCGGCGAGAAGACCAAGGCTGCGGGCCTGACTCTGCTCTACCACAACCACGATTTCGAGTTCCAGAAGACCGAGAGCGGCGAGTTCGGCCTCGACTTCCTTTACAGCTCGGTTCCCGCCGATCTGTTGCAGACCGAGCTGGACGAGTGCTGGGTGAAGTACTCGGGCCAGGATCCCGTGGCATATCTGCACAAGTATGCGGGCCGCGCTCCCGTCGTACACCTCAAGGACTACTTCGCCGAGGGCGAGCAGGACGGCGACCCCTATGCTCTCATCGGTCTGAACGAGGGTGAGGAAAAGAAGAACACCGCTTTCGAGTTCCGTCCCCTGGGCTGCGGCTTGCAGGACGTTCCCTCGCTCGTTGCGGCAGCCAAGGAGGCAGGCAGCAAGTGGCTCATCGTGGAGCAGGACAACCCCAGCATGGGCAAGACCCCGCTGGAGTGCGTAGCGACCAGCATGGAGTACATGAAGTCGATCACTTCGTGCAAGAACCACGCGAACGCCGAGGCTCCCGCCGCCGAGTGCGACGGCGCATGCTGCTCGAATAAATAAGCAACGCACTATCGGAAACGACAAAATGCGACCCGCACGCGCGGGCCGCATTTTTTATTGTCTGCCTCGAAGGCCTATGATCGGAGACGCATTCGGATTCGTCAATCTTTTCCGCCTCCGAGCGCATGATACAGATGTATGATCCCCCGAATCCCTGCAATCCTATCCTGCGCGAGTGTCAGTCGGGCGGTGAGCAGCGACTGCTGTGCGGTAAGCACTTCGAGATAGTTGACGGGAGTGTAGCGCATGAGAAGCAGGGTCTTTTCCGTGGCGGCTTCGAGATCGCGGATCTGTTGCTCGTCGAGACGAATCCTCCCGTCGGCCGTCTGCCATTCGACAAGGGCATTGTTCACCTCGTTGCCCGCGTCGAGCAACGACTGTTCAAAGGCCAGAGCGGCCTCCTGCCGACGTGCCTCGGCTATCTTCAGGTTGGCGATGTTCGTTCCCTTATTGAACAACGGTGCGGTGAGTTGCGCGATGGCATTGGAGATCCATTTGCCCGGATTGACAATGCCGCCGCCCCCGTTGTTCGTCCAGCCGAGCGTGCCCGAAAGCGTCAGGCTCGGATAGAAGGCCGAACGGGCGGCGTTCGTGGCATAGAATGCCTCCGCCAATGCGGCTTCCGCCTGTCTCACGTCGGGACGGTTGGCGAGAAGTTGAAGCGGCACACCCGTCGAAAGCGTGTCGGGAAAGGTCTGCCCGTCGAGCGTCCCGCGGCTGACGGCGTGCGAAGGCTCCTTCAGCAGTGCGCACAGACTGTTTTCCGTCTCGCCGATACTCTTGCGAAGGGTCAACATAGAGGCTTCTATCTCCGCGCGATCGGCACGTGCTCGGCACACGGCCACCTCGTTGGCCTTGCCCGCTTCCATGAGGGCCTCAAAAGTCGCTATCGTTTCGTCGCGGTTCGCCAACGTCTGTTCGGAGATGGCAAGCTGTTCGTCGAGCATCAGCAACGTGTAATAACTTTCGGCAATGGTCGCCACCAGCTGTGTCTGCACGGCCTGTCTGTAAGCATGGCGCTGTTCGAGCGCCGCTGCCGCACCGCGCTTGGCGTTCGTCGTCTTTCCGAAGATGTCCGCCTCCCATGAGGCTGTGGCACCGAGGTTGTAAGTCTTCTGCGTATTCCCGTTGTAACGGCTGACGCCTGCCTGCGGCGTCAGGTTCAGCGAGGGCAGGTAGGAAAGACGGGCATTGGCCAGCACGGCCTGCGCCTCCGCCACCTGCAAGCGAGCAATACCGAGATCGGTATTACGCTCCAGCCCTGCGGCTATCAACGCTTGCAGTCGGGAATCGGTGAAGAACTCACGCCACGGCATGGAAGCGATGGTCGTCGTATCGGCCGTGGTCATCGGCTCACGGTAAAGACTGTCGATATCCACATCCATGTCCGATCGCGAGTATTTGTTATATACGCCGCAGCCGCCCATCAGGCAGGAGACGGCCAGAAGTATTCCTATTCTTTTCATAATCATCAACTTTATTGTCTACGGGCATGTTCGGGCAGAAAACGTTCCTGCACATATTGGCAGACGACGAACAGCGAAGGCACCACGAAAAGCAGCCCCGCCGTGCCAAAAAGCATACCGCCCACGGTACCCACTCCCACGGAGATGTTGCCGTTTGCCCCCACGCCGTGCGCGAACATCAGCGGAAGCATTCCGAATATCATCGTCATGGAGGTCATCAGGATGGGACGCAAGCGGGCTTTGGCGGCCGACATGGCAGCGGTGGCTATGCTCATACCCTGACGGCGGCGGTCGGAGGCGTACTCCGTGAGCAGGATGGCCGTCTTGGCCAGCAGGCCGATGAGCATGATGAGTCCCGTCTGCATATAGATGTTGTTCTCCAGTCCCCACAACTTGGCAAAGAGGAAACTGCCCGCCAGTCCGAACGGAACGGAGAGTATAACGGCAAACGGTATCATCAGGCTCTCGTAGAGGGCGCAGAGGATAAGGTAGATGAAGACGATGCAGATGATGAACACCATCGTGGTGGTGGAACTGCCCGTGGACGCCTCCTCACGCGACATGCCGCCGAACTCGTAGCCGTAGCCTTCGGGCAGGGCGGTTTGGGCCACCCCGCGGATGGCCTGTATGGCCTGGCCCGAACTATATCCGTCGGCCGGCACGCCCGAAACGCTGATGGCGGAGAAGAGATTGAAACGCGACAGACTCTCCGAGCCGTACACCCTCGTAAGCGTGAGATACTGAGATATGGGCGACATTCTGCCGTCCCCGCCGCGCACGAAGATATTGTCCAGAGCCTCCGTATCGAGACGGTATTCGGGCGAGGCCTGTATCATGACGCGGTAGAGCTTGGTGAAGCGGTTCAGGTTCGAGGAATAGCGGCCGCCCACATACCCCGAAAGCGTGGACAGCACATCGGAGGGCGACACGCCGTTGCGCTTGCACAGGGCAGCATCCACATCGACCATGTACTGCGGATATCGGGTGGCGAACGTGGTGTAGGCGCGCGATATTTCGGGACGCCGATTCATGGCGTCGATGAAATCGTTGGTGTATTTCAGCAGGTCGTCCACACTGCCTCCTTTCTTGTCCTGCACGTACAATTCGAAACCGTTGCTCATGCCGTAGCCCGAGATCATCGGCTGGGTGGAGACGCGGATCGCGGCCGCCTTGATGCCATCCGTGCGGCGGTATATCTCGTTCATCACGGAATTTACGTCGTCGCCCTTCTGCTTGCGCTCGCTCCAGTTCTTCAATCGGATGCTGAACGAACCTGCGGAGGACGACTGGTTGTGTACGGCATCCTTTCCCGTGACACGCGAATATATCTTTATCTGCGGAATGTCCCTTATGGCGGCCTCGATCTCGTCCATGATGCGCTCGGTCTCTCCCAGGTTGGTGCCCGGGGCCGTCTGCACGTTCACGTTGATGACGCCCATGTCCTCCTGCGGCACCAAACCCGTCTTGGTGGTGTTCATCAGCAACACCAGCGCGATGCCCGTCACGACGAGGCAGCCCGCGGCAACAGCGCGGTGGCGCAGAAGAAACGAAACTCCCTTCAGGTACTTCTGCTGCACATGGCGGAACGAGCGGTCGAAAGCATAGTGGAAACGGTCGGAAAAATCGGGGCTTTCACCGTCGGCCCCGTTCGCTCGGGGGCGCAGGATCAGTGCGCAGAGTGCAGGACTGAGCGTCATGGCGTTGAGCAGCGAAATGGCCACCGCTACCGCCATCGTCAGTCCGAACTGCGTGTAGAAGGTACCCGTCGTGCCGCCCATGAAGCTCACGGGAATGAACACGGCCATGAATACGACTGTGGTGGTCAACAGCGCCGAAGTCAGCCCGTTCATGGCATCCACCGTGGCGCGGTAGGCCGAGGTGTATCCCTCGTCGAAGCGTGCCTGTACGGCTTCCACAACCACGATACTGTCGTCCACCACTGTACCGATGACGAGCACCAGCGCGAAGAGCGTCAGCAGGTTCAGGCTGAAGCCCACGATGCTGAGGAAGGCGAACGTACCCACGAGCGACACGATGATGGCCAGCGAGGGAATGAGCGTAGCACGCAGGTCGTGCAGGAAGAAGTAGACCACCAGCACCACCAGCAGGATGGCTATGAACAGCGTTTCCACCACATTGTCGATGGAAGCGTCGAGGAAGTCCTTCGTGCTGGTGATATCCTCCAGCACCATGCCCTTGGGCAACGACTTCGTGATTTCGGCCGACACCTTGTCTATCTCTTCGATGATCTCGTTGGCATTCGATCCCGAGGTCTGCGCCATCATGCAGTTGGCACCCGGATGCCCGTTCGTCCGGCTGAACATGGCATAGTTCTCCGCGCCCATCTCGATGCGGGCCACGTCTTTCAGACGCAGCACGTCACCGCTCGGGAGTGCCTTGATGACCATGTTGCCGTAGTCCTCCTCGCTCTCATGGCGGCCGCGATACTTCAACACATACCTAAAGGTATTGGCCGACTCCGCGCCGAGCGTGCCTGTGGGCGACTCGATGTTCTGTTCGTCCAGCACCGTGGCTATGTCCGAGGGCATCAGCCCGTATTGCGCCATCTTCAGGGGGTCGAGCCAAATGCGCATGGAGTAGCTGGCGCCGAAGATGTTCACATCGCCCACGCCTGCTATGCGCGACATTTGCGGCTCTATGTTTATCTTCATGTAGTTGGTCAGGAAGTTGGCGTCGTACGAGTCGTCGGGCGAATACAGCGAGATGGCTTTCAACGAGTTGTTCTGCCTCTTGCGCACGGTGATACCCGATTTGGTGACCTCTGCCGGAAGCAGTCCCTGCGCCGATGCCACGCGGTTCTGCACGTTCACCACCGACATGTCGGGATCGGTGCCCTGCTTGAAATAGACGCTGATGGACGCCGAACCCGTGTTGGTGGCGGTGGAGGTCATGTACATCATGTTCTCCACGCCGTTCAGCTCTTCTTCCAGCGGTGTAATCACGCTCTTCATCACTGTCTCGGCATTGGCGCCCGTGTAAGTGGCATTGACGCGCACAGTGGGCGGCGCGATGTCGGGAAACCGTTCGAGCGGCAACCTGCTCAAACCTATCAGCCCCACGATGACGATGGCCACCGATATCACGCCCGAGAGGATGGGTCGGTCTATGAAGGTCTTGACGGTCATGGCTTACTCCTTTCCTTTAGTTTTCGGATCGACCGTCGCGCCTTCCTTCACCAGTCCTGCTCCCTCGGCAATAATCACGTCGCCCTCCTGCAAACCCGATTCCACCACGTATTCCGTGCCGTTGTTCAGCCTGAAAAGGGTGACGGGAACCGACTGCGCCTTGCCGTCCGCCACCTTATATACGAACACCTTCTCCTGCAATTCGTAGGTGGCTCCCTGCGGGATGACAATACATTTTTCCCGATTGGTCGGCAGGATGACGGTGGCATTGCCCCCGTCGCGCAACAAGTTATTCGGGTTGGGGAAGTCGGCGCGGAGCGTCACCGTTCCCGTCGATGCCGTGACGATGCCGCTCACCGCCGATATGCGTCCTTTGTTCGGGTACATCCTGCCGCCTGCTGTGCGAAGCTCCACCTCGGGCATCTGTCGGATGAACTCGTCGAGCGAACCGTACTGTTCCATGAGTTCACCTACGCGGCTCTCGGTGAGCGAGAAGTAAGCGTGCACAACGCTGTCGTCCGACACGGTAACAAGCGGCTCGCTGATGTTGCTGCTCACCAAAGCCCCCACGCGGTAGGCTATCATGCCTGCCACGCCGTTCACGGGGCTTTTTACTTCGGTATAGGAGAGGTTGTTGCGGGCGTTCATTTCCTGCGCTCGGGCCTGCGCCAGCGCCGCCTCGGCCGCGGCCAGCGTATTGCGGGCGGTGCCGAGATCGTAATCCGACACGACGTGGCTTTCGAACAACTTCTCCGTGCTTTGCATGTCCAATTTGGCAGTAGCGAGTAGTGCCTCGGCGCTCTTCACGTTAGCCTCGGCTTCCGCCAGAGCCGCCTCGTAAGGCAATCGGTCGATGACGAACAGCACCTGGCCCGAGCATACTTTTTGCCCCTCGCCGATGCAGATGCGCGTGATAAGCCCGCTCACCTGCGGACGCACCTCCACCACCTGTCGGCCTTGCAGGCGGGCGGTGTATTCCGATTTCAGCGTGCGATCTTCGTATTTCACGGTCAATGTACGGTAGTCGGCCGTTTCCCGTGTCGGCGGCGCTTGCCGACAGGCACACAATGTCAGCCCCACGAGCAGGGCCGCAAACATTTTCTTTTTCATTTACATCCGTTTGTTTCTAAAACAGTCGTCAGCAAAAATAAAAGGATGCGGCGGATTGTGGCGTATATACGCAAAGATGTGGGGGTAAACGAACGGAATGTGGTGGCGAACATAGCTTTTTCGGGGGCAGACACCGTTGCCCCGATTCCTCTTTCGCGGGAAAAAGCCGTATCTTTGCGGATGTAAACAATGATTTATGAACAGCAGAGCAATAATTGCAACTGTTCCGACAGGATTCCTCGGCTTGGCGCAAGCCCGAAACGGCTCCGCGCCCCTGTCCGAGCATATACGGTCATCCGCCGTCAGCAAGGTGACGGGTGACGGAAGGCTGTTCGAACAGCACCGATAAGCAGACCGACAGATGAAGAACGTATCACTATATACCGACATTGTATTCTGCCTGGTTCTTCTGCCGTTGACGCTCTACGCATTTCCCGTGGAGAGGTGGTGGGGCACGCACCCCTTATATTTCGCCGCCTTCGCCTGCTGGCTGTATGTCACGTACTTCGCTTACAAGTATTTCATCGTTCCCCGACTGTTTCACGGCCGCCGTCGCAGGGCGTATGCACTGGCAGTGATGGCGGTGTCGCTTCTGGTCACGTTCCTGTTCTCGACCTATGAAATATCCTCGCCGTTCTACCATTTGCGCCAGATGCTGCCGACACACGCCCCTTTCCCTTAGGGATGGGGCATGAGGCAGAATCGGCAGGCGGTGTGGCTGCATTACATACTCGTGGCGGTATTCTGCGTCGCCGTGGGGATGCTGAACGAGGCGTACCGCCAACGGCTGGCACGCGAGGAGGTGGAATACGAGCGCAACAAGGCGGAACTGGCACTATACAAGGCGCAGATCAACCCGCACTTCCTTTTCAACACGCTCAACACGCTTTACGGCCTGCTCATCACCCACTCCGACAAAACGGAGGCGATGCTCGAACGCTTCATCAACCTGACGAAGTACATGTACAACAATGCCAACCACGAGTTCATCCCCCTGGCGGAAGAAGTGGAGTACATAGGCCAGTACATCGACTTGCAGAAACTGCGTCTGAACGACTTTGCCGATGTCAGCTTCACGCACCGAATGGAGGACGAAGCCATGTCCGTGCCGCCCATGATGCTCATCACGTTCGTGGAAAACGCCTTCAAGTACGGCATATCCTCCAACGAGCCGTGTTTCATCCGCATCCGTCTGGAACAGTGCGGCGATACGCTCCGCTTCGAGGTGGAGAACTCCGTATTCCCGCGCACGGCAGGCAACTCCAAACGCATGGGCATCGAGAACTGCCGCCGCAGGCTGGCACTGCTCTACCCCGACCGTCACCGACTGAATATCGGGCATGGTCGTGAGGGGACATTCCTGGTACGGCTCGAAATCAAATCGGAGAAAGTATGATGAAAGTAATAGCCATAGACGACGAACCCATTGCGCTGAATATCATCAGCCGATATTGCGAACGGAGGGGCGGCATGACGTTGGAGACATACAGTGCGCCGCGTATCGGGATGCAGCGCATCCGCGAGTGGCAGCCCGACGTCGTGCTGCTCGATATCGAGATGAACGGCACGTCGGGCATCGAACTGGCGCGCCAGCTTCCCCCGTCCTGCTGCCTGATTTTCACCACCGCCTATGCCCACTATGCATTGGACGGATTCGAGTCGGACGCCGTGGACTTCCTGCACAAGCCCTACTTCTACGAACGCTTCGACCGCGCCATGCGGAAAGCCGAACAATGGTTGCAGATGCACGACCTGCTCCGCGTGTCGGAATCCGCAGCCCGACAAATCGTGCTGAAGTCGGAATACAGGAATGTCACGCTGTCCATCGACAGCATCCTTTACATCGAATCGATAGACAATTATGTCAGGGTACATCTTGCCGACGGCACATCCGTATTCTCCAAGATTCCCCTGCGCAGTCTTGAGGAACAGCTTACGCAGGGAGAGTTTATCCGCATACACCGTTCGTTCGTGGTGGCGCGCAACCGCATCGCAAGTTTCACGCGCTCGGAGGTGACGCTGGCGAAAAACGGGAAGCGCCTGCCCATAGGCAAGAAATATTCGGACGAGGTGGTTCTATTGTTGGGGGAGACCTGACGGTCAAACGGCAAAGCATCTCTCTCCGCCTTGCCATAGCGATGCACTCGTCGTTGACACTCGGTCGGCGGATTCTTCCGCATCGCAGGTTTCGGGGCATCCGATAGCGGCCTCGGAACTGTCGGATGCATTCGGGGGCACGCGCAATAAAGCCGTCCGCTCAATCCGTACTCCTGCATAGCTCACCGTTTCAGTTCGTACAAAATATAATACAAACATGCCGTAATTCAAAACACAGGAAGCGGCATGCAAATATTGGGATCCGAAATCGGTACGCGCTTGCACGAGTCCTTTTTTATCAGTATATTTGTCGGTTGTACCATATATATAGCATAATATATGCACCGCGCAGGATTCGTAAACATAATAGGCAACCCCAACGTCGGCAAATCGACGCTCATGAACGCTCTGGTCGGCGAACGTCTGTCGATCATAACATCCAAGGCCCAGACCACGCGCCACCGCATCATGGGCATAGTGAACGGCGAGGATTTCCAGATCGTATACTCCGACACCCCGGGCATTCTCAAGCCCGCATACAAATTGCAGGAGTCGATGATGAACTTCGTCCGAGGCGCCGTGGACGATGCCGACGTGATACTCTACGTCACCGACACGGTGGAGCAGAGCGACCGCTCGGACGAGGTGATAGAGCGTATCAACCGAAGCGGCATACCGACTATCGCGGTAATCAACAAAATAGATCTTTCGGATCCGCAGAAGCTCGACGAGCTGGTCGACCTGTGGCATGCCAAGTTGCCCGATGCGCTGATCGTGCCCGTATCGGCCCGCGAGCAGTTCAACATAAAGGGGGTGCTCGACGCCATCCTGGAGCGTCTGCCCGAGGGCGAGGCCTTCTACCCCAAAGATACGCTCACCGACAAGACACTGCGCTTCTTCGCTTCGGAGATCATACGCGAAAAGATACTGCTCAACTACGACAAGGAGATACCCTACTGCTGCGAGATAGAGATCGACACCTACAAGGAGGAACCGACCATCGACCGCATATCGGCCACGATATACGTGGCGCGCAACTCGCAGAAAGGCATCGTGATAGGTCACAAGGGCGAGAAGCTGAAGCGTGTCGGGAAAGCGGCCCGCGAGGATCTGGAGCGTTTTCTGGACAAAAAGGTCTTTCTGCAACTCTTCGTCAAGGTGCAGGACGACTGGCGCAACAACGAGCGGCAATTGCGCCGTTTCGGCTACGATCCGCAGTAACCCCGCACGGGAAACACGCCGCGGCCCGAAATAAAAACGGACTTTGCCGCGTTTAAGACAAAGAGGGGGACACCCCGCTGAACATTAACGGAATCAAGACGCGAAATGCGAAAAGGCATCATAAAAACGATACTCACCATCGTCGTGCTCATGGGCGCGTGGACGGCCAGCACCCAATACAATAAAGAGTATTTCTTCCACATGGGTCGCCGCTTCATGATGAACGACGACTATCAGGAGGCCATCCGCACGCTCAACGTGCTGCTGCGTTTCGACGAGGATGCCTACGAGGGTTATTTCCTGCGCGGCATAGCCAAATACAATCTCGACGACCTGCTGGGCGCCGACGCCGACTTCTCGGCCGCCATCGAGAAGAATCCCGTGTTTACCATAGCCTACACCTACCGCGCCATAACGCGCTCGCGGTTGGGTAATTACGACGACGCGCTGAAGGATTTCCACGAAGCCATCGAGCTGCGTCCCGATCTGCCCGGGCCCTATTACAGCCGCGGTGTCACGCGTCTTCTGAACCAGCAGTTCGAGGAGGCGATATCCGATTTCGACATGTTCATCCGCCAGGAGAAGAAGGTGGCCGACGCATACGTCAATCGCGGCGTGTGCTACCTCTATCTGAAAGACACGGTGCGCGCCTACGAGAATTTCGACAGCGCCATAAGCACCAACCGCGAGGATCCCAACGGCTACAACCGCCGCGGAGCGCTACGCATGCAGCAGAAGCTCTACGCCGAGGCTGAGCAGGATTTCGATACGGCCGTGAGGTGCGACTCCACCTATCTGCTGTCGTTCTTCAATCGCGCCATAGTGTACTCCAACACCGACCGTCCGATGCTCGCGCTGCGCGATTTCGACCGCGTGATAGAGCTGGATTCCACCAATTCGCTGACATATTTCAACCGTGCCATAGTCCGTTCGCAGATAGGCGACTACAACCGTGCGCTGGAGGATTACGACCGTGTGGCGGAGTATTCGCCCAACAACGTGCTGGTCTACTACAACCGCGCCATGCTCTACACCCGCACG
>CAUHCL010000008.1 GCA_959604655.1 uncultured Alistipes sp.
AGAGCATCATGACGGTCGAGATGACGATCATGAGTATAATGCTTTCGGTGAGTAGTCCCATGAAGTAGCGCGACAGCAGCACCGTGATGGAGTCGAGCGCGCGCGTCACGTTCTGTTGCAGACGTTCGGGGAACATGGCCGTCACCATCGCGTAAAACAATCCGTCCTCCTTGAGGAAGAAGAACGTTATGAACGAGATGGAGAACACGGTGATGAGCGTCGACAGCGCTATGCTGATGATCGACGCGAACAGATTGTTGACCGTCTCGTAGTCGATCAGATCCTGCAACGTCGATATGATGGTTTCGCTGAGCGAGAAATCGGTTTCGGGCAGGATGAACATGTTTTGCAGGTAGGCCTGCGCATACGATATGGGGTACTCGATGGACTCGATCACCGACGTGAAATCGAGCGCTGCGAACTCACCGATCTTGTTGAATACGAGCGGTATGCACAGCGAGCACAGAGTGGCGAACACCACCCATATCACCAGCAGCGTGATCGACGCCGCGGCCCAGCGGGGCAGCCGTCGCCCGCGTATGTTCAGCCCCAGCAGGTAGCTCACCAGCGGCCGTCCCATGATGGCCAGCACCGCCGACACCAGTATGTATATGACCACGGTGCTGAAGTACCATATCAGAAAGAGTATGGCGGCCGTGGCCGTAAGGCCGACGATGAATCGTAGTATGTTCTGCGGTGTGAGCGTCATGCCGTTACTGTTTTGCTGTTCGCTTATGGCCGTCGGACGCCTACTTTCTGAGGCGTACGATGGGGGTCTGCGATCCCACCACAGGGTCGCCTATCTCGACCAACAGTTCGCTGTCCTTAGGTACGAGCAGGTCGATGCGCGATCCGAACTTGATGAATCCGAATACGTCGTTCTGCGTCACCTGGTCGCCGACCTTCATGTACGACACTATGCGTCGCGCGATCAGGCCCGCCACCTGACGGAACAGTATGCGTTTGCCGTCCTCCATCCTCACCACGGTGGTGGTGCGCTCGTTCTCGGTCGACGACTTGGGGTGCCATGCTATGAGGAACCGTCCCGGGTGGTACTTGCAATACTCCACCTCGCCGCTAACGGGGATCCAGTTCATGTGAACGTTGGTGATCGACATGAATATCGAGATCTGCAACATGTTCTGCTTCAGATACTCGTCCTCGTGCACGATCTCGGTCACCACCACGCGGCCGTCGCACGGCGAGAAGACCAGCTCGGGATCGTGTATCTTCACGCGGCGCGGTTCGCGGAAGAAGGCGACGATGAAGAACCAGAAAGCCACGAGCAGCAGCGTGCCGGTGACGAGCACTCCCGTTCCGGAATGGTTGTTCTGGAAATAGTATATGAGCAACCAGAATATCAGGCAGATGAGACCCGATACGGCTATTATTCGGTAACCCTCTTTGTTGATCTTCATATTGTTAGGTTTAAGGTCATTTTAATTCATGCAAAATACGAGGTAGATGAACACGAACGGCACCGAGAGTATCAGTGCGTCGAAACGGTCGAGCCATCCGCCGTGCCCCGGGATGATGCGTCCCGAATCCTTCACGTCGACCGAACGTTTGAACAGCGACTCCACCAGATCGCCGAACACGCCCGTTATGGCGGCTATGAGCGCCATGCCGATCCACTCGAAGTGGTCGCCGCCCATCGCCGTGGCGGCTATGTAGCCCATGCCCATCGCGCCGATGAGTCCGCCGATGAATCCCTCCCACGACTTCTTGGGCGAGATGCGCTCGAACAGGCGGTGCTTGCCCAGCGTGATGCCGAACAGATAGGCGCACACGTCGTTGGCCCATATGATGAAGAAGTAGAACAGCAGCGTCCACGGATTCCACACCCCGTGCCCGAGCAGCAGCGGGATGAAGAAGAGCAGCGACATGGGCAAAGCCACGTACACCACGCCCGTGAGCGTCGATCCTATGTTGGCTATGGGCGTGGCGCTCTTGCGGTAGAGCTCGCAGATGAACATCAGCGGCACCAGCATCATTATGTAGAGCATGAGTCCCACGGTGAGCATCAGGTATTTGTCGCTCAGGGTGCTCTCGGTGTCGAAGAACCACATCAGGGCGAACGCCACCGTCATCACTATGGCTCCCGCCACCAGTCCCAGCGTCTTCTGGGGCGAGTAGCCCGCTTTCTCGGCCATGCGGTAGAACTCCCACTCGCCGCCCAGAATTATCATCAGCAACAGGGCGCCGAAACTCCATTTCGACCAAAGGATGGTCCCCAGCACTACTGCGAGCAGCACCACGCCGCTCACGGCGCGCACCCACAGGTTTTTCATCTTATCGGTCATATCTTTCGGGTCTGTTCTTCATTTTCGGGTTTGGGAGCGGCAGCGTCGGTCGCGCTCTCGCACGGCTCCGCGCCTTCGGCATCTGCGGCCTGCTTCGCGCTTTGGGCCGACGGGCCGAGTATGGGTTCTATGTCCTCGGCATAGATGGTCTCCTTTTCGAGCAGCAGATCGGCCATGGCGTTTATGCGGTCGTTCTTTTCCTCGATGATTTTTCGGGCGCGCCCGTAGGCCTCGGCCATTATGCGGCGCACTTCGTCGTCGATCTCGCGGGCGGTCTGCTCGCTGAAAGGCTTGGTGAAGGTGTCGCGCGTACCCGTCGAGTCGTAGTAGCTTATGGGGCCTATCTTCTTACTCATGCCGTAGTAGGCCACCATGGCGTAGGTCATCTTGGTGGCGCGCTCCAGGTCGCTCAACGCTCCCGCGCCGAGAGTGCCGTAGTTGACCTCCTCGGCTATGCGGCCGCCCAGCATCCCCGCCAGCTGCTCTTCGAGAGTGGCGTTGGTGACGTGCACACGCTCCTCGTCGGGCACCGACCATGTGGCACCCAGACTGTTGCCGCGCGGCACGATGGTCACTTTCAGCACGGGATCGCATTCAGCCAGCGACCACATCACGGTGGCGTGGCCCGCCTCGTGGATGGCCGTCGCGCGACGCTCGGCCTTGGTCATTAGCTTGTTGCGCTTTTCGAGTCCGCCTATTATGCGGTCTATGGCCGATATGAAGTCCTCTTTGCCCACCTGCTTCTTGTCGTGGCGCGCGGCTATGAGCGCGGCCTCGTTGCAGACGTTGGCTATGTCGGCTCCCGAGAACCCGGGGGTCTGCTTGGCCAGGAACGCACGGTCGAGCTGCGGATCGAGCTTCAGGTTGCGCAGGTGCACGTCGAAGATCTCCTCGCGCTCCTTGGCGTCGGGCAGCCCCACCTGTATCTGACGGTCGAAGCGGCCCGCGCGCATCAACGCCTTGTCGAGAATGTCGGCACGGTTGGTGGCGGCCAGCACTATCACGCCCGCGTTGGTCTGGAATCCGTCCATCTCCGTCAGGAGCTGGTTGAGTGTGTTCTCGCGCTCGTCATTGCCCGAGAATCCCGCGTTCTTGCCGCGTGCGCGGCCTATGGCGTCGATCTCGTCGATGAATACTATGCAGGGTGCCTTCTGCTTGGCCTGCTCGAACAGATCGCGTACGCGCGAGGCGCCCACGCCCACGAACATCTCCACGAAATCGGATCCCGAAATCGAGAGAAAAGGCACGTTGGCCTCGCCCGCCACGGCCTTGGCCAGCAGCGTCTTGCCCGTTCCCGGGGGGCCTACCAGCAGCGCGCCTTTGGGGATCTTGGCTCCCAGCTCGCGGTATTTGTCGGCCTTGCGGAGGAAATCTACTATCTCCATGATCTCCACCTTGGCCTCGGCCAGTCCCGCGACATCCTTGAACGTCACGCGTTTGCCCGCATCGTCCTTGTCGAACACCTGCGCGCGCGCCTTGCCCACGTTCATGATATTGCCGCCCGCGCCTCCGCCGCCGCGCGACATGGTGCGGATGATGAAGAACCATATGCCGATCAGGATCACCCACGGCAGCAGGTTGATGAGGATGTTGCCCCAGGGGCTCGATTCATTCTTGTACTCGATGCTTACGGGGTTGTCCTCCATGCCCGATTCGGCCACGGCCTCCTTGACGTCGTTGTCCAGAAGCTCCACCGAACCGATGTTGAACACTATCTGTTCGCCCTCCTTGGGCATCCGTTTCAGCACATCGTCGCTCCCGCTGCGGTATCTCTCTATCGCCTCTTCGGTGAGGTAGACGTTGGCCGTGCGGCCGTCGATGACCGTGATGCGCTCCACCTCGCCGTTGCGGACCATCTTGCGCACGGTGTTCCAGTTGCCCGCCAGAGGTTGCGAATCGCCGCCCGCATAGAATGAGTAACCGATGATAATCATTATCAACGCGACCCATATCCACATGAAATTGGGTCTGACGGTCACCCTTATGTCGTTCTTTTTCTTGTTTGCCATAAAATGAACCTAAAGTTCGTAATCGTATCTCTTAATCGGCGCGTCGGCCCACAACTCTTCGAGTTTGTAGTATTGGCGCAACTCGGTCTGGAAGATGTGCACCACCACATCCACATAGTCCATCGCTATCCAGAAGGCGTTCTGCTGCCCCTCGATCCGCCAGAGCTTCTCGCCCGTCTTTTCCAGCACATCCTGCTCGATGCCGTCGGCTATGGCCGCCACCTGGGTGGTGGAGTCGGCGTTGCAGACCACGAAATGCGAACATACGGCTCCGTCGAATCCCGTGAGGTCCAACGATACAATATCCTTACCCTTTTTATCCTGAATGGCTCCGACTATGGTTTCGATCAATTTTTCCATATATAAAAAATGCACGCGTATAACTTCGCAAATATATTACATTTTTGCGAGATTACGAAATCATGCGACGTGGGATGTTCGTCGGGAAATGGTGCGGGGCATAAAAACGCTTTGTTTTTCGACATCGCCGAGCGATGTCGGCAGTTCGCCGCCACCCCCTGCGGCGGACTGCAACTCGCCGCAGGCTCGTGCATCCTCCGCTGTCGGCGAACAGCCTGCTGCATGCAAGATGCAAGGCGTGAATTTATTTCATCGCCGCCGTGCCCGCGTGTTCGAGGATGGTGCTCTCCAGAGCGTTGATTATCGAGTTTTTGACGTAGGTGCGCCGCACGGCTATGGCTATGCGCCGCGAGGTGGCGCCCTTGGCCAGCGTCTTCACCTGTCGGCGGCGCTCGGCGGGGATGTATTCGAGCGCCATCTCGGGTATTATGGTGAGGCACGAGGTGCAGTCGACGATACGCATCAGCGTGTCGAGCGATCCCGACTCGAAGTGGTAGTGCGACGGGACGTTGCGGCGCGCCTGGCACAGCTCGATTATCTGGTCGCGCATGCAGTTGCCCGGGCTGAGCAGTATGAGATCCTTCAGGTCGATATCCTCTATGCGTATGTTCGAGCGCTCGAACAGCGGGTTCGACTGCGACACGTAGGCGAAGAAACGGTCGCTGAACAGGTCGCGTTCGGGGATCCCCTCGCCGCAGGTACCGCTGGCCACCAGCGCGGCGTCGATGTCGTCGCGGCGGAGCGCCTCCACGATGTCGGCCGTCACCATCTCGCGTATCTCCAGCTCCACGCGCGGATAGCTCCTGACGAAATCGGGTATGAACTTGTGCAGCAGGTAAGGGGCTATGGTGGGGATCACGCCCAGCCGCAGCTTTCCCGAGGTCTCGCCCTTGAGCTCCAGCACCGATTCGCGTATGCTTTCGTAGGCGCGCAGTGTCTCGCGCGCCTGCGCTATGACCACCGTACCCACTTCGGTGGGGATGACGGGCTTTTTCGAGCGGTCGAGCAGCACCGCGCCCAGCTCCTCTTCCAGCGATTTGATCTGCATGCTGAGCGACGGCTGCGTCACGAAACAGCGCTCCGAGGCCGCCGAGAAACTGCCGCAGTTGGCCACTTCAAGAAGATACTGAAGCTGAATGATAGTCATAGGCAACAAACAAATGTTTTCGCAAATGTATAAAAAAAAATTATAGACGTCAAGTTTTTTGGCCCCGCGGGCATAAATTCGTATTTTTGCGGCTAACAGGGCGGCCGCGATGCCGCCCCGACACATAAGCTATTTAATTTAAGTCATATAACAAATGGGTAAAGTTATTCTTACGGGCGACCGTCCCACGGGCCGTCTCCATCTGGGACACTACGTGGGTTCGCTCCGCCAGCGCGTCGAGTTGCAGAACTCGGGCGAGTTCGACAAGATTTTCATAATGATAGCCGACGCGCAGGCGCTCACCGACAATGCCGACAACCCCGACAAGGTGCGCGAGAACATCATCGAGGTCGCGCTCGACTATCTGTCGTGCGGCATCGATCCCGCCAAATCGACCATATTCATTCAGAGCATGGTTCCCGAGCTGTGCGAACTGGCGTTCTACTACATGAACCTCGTCACGGTGGCGCGTCTGGAACGCAACCCCACGGTGAAGAGCGAGATCGTCATGCGCGAATTCGGCAAATCGATCCCCGTGGGATTCTACACCTACCCCATCTCGCAGGCCTCGGACATCACCGCCTTCCGCGCCACGACCGTCCCCGCGGGCGAGGACCAGGAGCCTATGGTGGAGCAGACGCGCGAGATAGTCCACAAGTTCAATTCGGTCTACGGCCCCACGCTGGTCGAGCCCGAGATCCTGCTGCCGAAGAACGCCGCGTGCCTGCGACTGCCGGGTACCGACGGCAAGGCCAAGATGAGCAAGTCGCTGGGCAACTGCATCTATCTCTCCGACTCGGCCGAGGATGTGCGCAAGAAGGTGATGAGCATGTACACCGATCCCAACCACCTGCGCATCGAGGATCCCGGGTCGCTGGAGGGCAACTGCGTGTTCACCTACCTCGACGCCTTCTCGCGTCCCGAGCATTTCGCCGAGTTCCTGCCCGACTACGCCTCGCTCGACGAGCTGAAGGCACATTATCAGCGCGGCGGTCTGGGCGACGTTAAGGTCAAGAAGTTCCTCAATGCCGTGCTTCAGCAGATGCTGGAGCCCATCCGCGAACGCCGAAAGGAGTACGAGCACGATATCGAGGGCGTGTACGACATGCTGCGCCGCGGTTGCACCGTGGCGCGCGCCGAGGCGGCCGAGACGCTGGAGATGGTGAAGCGTTCGATGAAGATCGACTACTTCGAGGATACGGAGATGATCCGCCGTCAGTCGGAGCGGTACAAGCAAGGGAAATAGGCGTCGCAGTCCGCCGCGTGGGGCGTCGGCTAACTGCCGACATTGCTCGGCGATGTCGAGATATTTCCACGATTATTAAATTTCCGATATGTCGATATCTTCCTTAAAAAACAGAGCCTCGCATTGGCTATTCGCTCGATTGAAGCGTCTGAGCAACCGTCAGATGCTCATTCTGCTGGCCGTCGTGGTGGGCGCGCTGGCGGGATTGGGGACGTGCGTGTTCGAGATCCTTCTCTACGGCGTGCGCTCGGCTCTGGTGACGTGGTTCCCCGCCGACCGCGCGCAGTTTCTCTACCTCGTCTACCCCGCCGTGGGTATCGTGCTGGCCACGCTGTTCGTGAAATATATCGTCAAGGACGAGATCTCGGAGGGCGTGACCCGCGTGCTCTACGCCATGTCGCGTCGCGACTCGCGAATCGCGCCGCACAACTGCTGGAGCTCGGTCGTGGGCGGCGCCACCACCATCGGATTCGGCGGCTCGGTCGGTCCCGAGGCCCCCATCGTGCTTACGGGCGCGGCCATCGGATCGAACGTGGGCAAGCTGGCACGGCTCAACTACAAGGAGCTGACGCTGCTGCTCTGCTGCGGCGCGGGAGCTGCCGTGGCGGCCATATTCAAGGCACCCATCTCGGGCGTGGTGTTCGTGCTGGAGATATTGATGCTCGACATCACGGCGGCGTCGGTGATTCCGCTGCTCATATCGTCGATCACGGCTACCACCGTGGCGCTGGTGTTCCGCGGATTCGACCCCATCATATCGGTCACGTTGAGCGAGGCCGACGCCTTCGTGCTCAAACAGATACCGCTTTACATCGTGCTGGGCGTCTGCTGCGGATTCATGTCCTACTACTTCACGTCTGTCAACTCCGTGGTGGGCTCGTTCATAAAGGGCATAGGCTCGCAGTACAGGCGCTGGGCCTGCGCGGGCGTCGTGCTCGGCGTGCTGATATTCGTGTTCCCGCCGCTCTACGGCGAGGGTTACGAGGGCATGACCGCGCTCATGCACGGCAACGTGGCGGCGCTGTTCGACAACTCACTGTTCTTCAGATTCAGCGGGATAGAGTGGGTGGCCATCGTATACGTCACGGCCATCATGTTCTTCAAGGTGATAGCGATGGCCACCACCAACGCTTCGGGCGGCGTGGGAGGTACGTTCGCCCCCTCGCTCTTCGTGGGTGCGTTCATGGGCGCCATCGTGGCGCTGGTGTGCAACGCGTGCTTCCACTGGCAGGTGTCGGTGGTGTCGTTCACGCTGGTAGGCATGGCGGGCGTCATGGCGGGCGTGATGAAGGCGCCGCTGACGTCGATATTCCTCATCGCCGAGCTGTCGAACGGCTACGGGCTGTTCATCCCGCTGATGATCGTGGCGTCGATATCGTTCGCCGTCGACTACACGCTCGACCACGACTCGATCTACACCAAGCAGCTGCGCATGCGCGGCGAGCTCCTGACCCACGACAAGGACCAGTCGGTGTTCGTGTTCCTGCGGCTGGAGGATCTGATGGAGACCGATTTCATACGTATCAAGGAGCACTTCACGCTGGGCGACGTGGTGAGCATCATATCGTCGGCACACCGCAACATATTCCCCGTCATAGACAATTTCGGGCATCTGCTGGGCGTGGTGCAGCTCGACGATCTGCGCGAGGACATGTTCAAGCGCGAGCGGTGGGGACGCTCGATCACCCATTACATGATCCAGCCCCCCTACAAGATCCTCGAACACGAGCAGGTGCAGAGTATCCTACCCCATTTCGAGGCCAACCATACGTGGATGCTGCCCGTGGTGGACCGCGACAACCGTTATCTGGGATTCATCTCCAAGTCGCGCATCCTGAACGCCTACCGCGAGGCGCTGGTGAAGATTTCGCAATAGCGGCGGCAGGAGTGCGCGGGCCTCGGGCGAGCAGCAGTCAGCCGCGTGTGGCGGCGGCGAACGGCCTACATGGCTCTGCCATGTCGAGGTGTCGACGAGTAACTTTATGATTTGCCATTATGATAAAAAACATCGTATTCGATTTCGGCGGCGTGCTGGTCGACTGGAATCCGCGCTATCTCTACGACGGTTATTTCGGCGACGAGGATAAGAGCCGTCGGTTCATCGAGAATATCTGTACGGGCGAATGGAACGTGCAGATGGATGCGGGACGGCCGTTCGCCGAATGCGTGGCCGAACTGTCGGCCAAGTATCCCGAGCAGGCCGAAGCCATAGAGATATATCATAGCCGCTGGACGGAGATGATAGGCGGCCAGGTGGAGGGCACGGCTGCCGTCGTGCGACGTCTGAAGGATGCGGGATACGGCGTGTACGGACTCACCAACTGGTCGAACGAGACCTTCCCCTTGGTACGCGACCGTTACGAGGTGTTCTCGTGGCTGGACGGCATAGTGGTTTCGGGCGACGAACGCATGGTGAAACCCGACGCGCGGATATACCGCTGTCTGCTCGACCGCTACGGGCTGAATCCCGCCGAATCGGTCTTCATCGACGACAACGAGACTAACGTGGCCGCCGCCCGCGCCGTAGGCATGGAGGGGCTGCGCTTCGAGTCGGCCGCACAGCTGGAGCGCGATCTGAAAAGCCTTTACGGACTGAACATATAGGCCGCGGGCCTATATCTCTTCGCCAAACAGCGTCGCCGAGGTGCAGCCCGTGACGCGTACGCGCACGTAATCGCCCACGGCGCGGCTGCCCTTGTCGAATACCACCACCTTGTTCTGCGAGGTGCGGCCGAACAGCTGGTCGGCGCGGCGTTTCGACACGCCCTCCACCAGAATCTCGAACTCGCGGCCCACGTCGCGGCGGTTGCTCTGCTCGGAAAGGGTGTTCTGCAACGCTATGATCTCGTTCAGACGGCGCGTCTTCACCTCGTCGGGAACGTCGTCGGGCAGGTGGCGGTGGGCGAAGGTGCCCGGGCGCTCGGAGTATTTGAACATGTAGGCGAACTCGTAGCCCACCTGCTCCATGAGCGAGAGGGTCATGCGGTGATCATCCTCGGTCTCGCCCGAGAATCCCGCTATGATGTCGGTGGTTATGGCGCAGTCGGGCATGTAGCGCCGTATGGCCGCTATGCGGTCGAGATACCACTCGCGCGTGTATTTGCGGTTCATGCGTTCGAGCATGACGCTCGACCCCGACTGCGCGGGCAGGTGTATGGCACGGCAGATGTTGGGCATCGAAGCCATGGTCTCCAGCAGACGGTCGCTCATATCCTTGGGATGCGAAGTGGCGAAGCGCACACGCAGCAGCGGCGATATCTCCGCCACGCTGCGCAGCAGGGCGGGGAAGTCGACGTCGCCCGTGCGGTAGGAGTTGACGTTCTGCCCCAGAAGCGTCACTTCGCGGTAGCCGTTCTCGAAAAGCGAACGGGCCTCGGCCACGATGGTGGCTGCGTCGCGACTGCGCTCGCGACCGCGGGTGTAGGGCACCACGCAGTAGGAGCAGAAGTTGTCGCATCCGCGCATGATGGCTATGAATGCGCTCACTCCGTTCTTGTCCAGACGTACGGGAGCTATCTCGGCATAGGTCTCCTCCTGCGACAGCAGCACGTTGACGCCCTTAGCGCCCGCTTCGGCCTCGCGCACCAGCCGCGGCAGATCGCGGTAGGCGTCGGGACCCGCCACGATGTCCACCGCGGCGTCGCCCTCCAGAAGTTTTTCCTTGAGCCGCTCGGCCATGCAGCCGATGATGCCCACCAGAAGCGACGGCTTGCGCTTGCGGTAGCGGCGTATCTCGCTCAGACGGCCCCATATGCGCTGCTCGGCATTGTCGCGTATCGAGCAGGTGTTGAGCAGTATTATGTCGGCGTCCTCGATGTCGTCGGTGTAGACGTAGCCCTCGCTCTGCATGATCGACACCACTATCTCGGTATCGCCCGCATTCATCTGGCATCCGTAGGTCTCGACGAAGAGTTTGCGTCCGTCGCCCGTGATCGGCCGCAGGGTGTTTATGCTTATCATCTTTCGAATCTCGTTTACGGGGTTAGTCGGCGAGTATGGTATCCTTGTCGGGGAAGGGCTTGAATCCCTCGCCGTAGGTGTCGTAGGCGTCGGTCACCACGAGGAACGCCCGCGGATCGATTTCCTTGATCTTGCGCTGCACCTGCGCCACTTCGCGGCGGCTCACCACCAGGAAGATCATCTCCTTCTCGTCCTTGCTGTACATTCCCGAGGCCTTCAGATAGGTCGCGCTGCGGTCCATGTCGCTTATGATGTATTCGCGCAGCTGCTCCGAATGGTCGTTGCTTATGATGAACAGCAGTTTGTCGTACGACGCTCCGTCGATGGCGTAGTCTATGACGCGCGACGAGACGAAGATGCAGATGAGCGAGTAGAGCGAGAGCAGCCACCCGCCCTCGGCGTTTTCGCCCGATCCTATGCCGAAGCCTATGACCACCAGACCCGTGAGCACCACGCACGAGTCAGCCAGCAGCACGCCGCGCGAGAAGCGGATGTGCAGGTAGCGGTTGAGGATCATGGCCACGATGTCGGTTCCGCCCGAGGTAGCGTTGTTGCGCACCACCAGGCCGAGTCCCGCGCCCATGATCGTACCGCCCAGTATGCAGGCGAGCATAAGGTGTTGCGAGAGGTCGACGGCGCCCCCGAGAAGCTGCGACGGGTCGAGCGCCTGCAACGCCTCGCGGGTGGGATATACGGCAGCCGACATTATGTTCATCAGCCCCGGGGTGATGCAGGCCGCGAAGAGCGTGCGCCCGCCGAACTGCTTGCCGAAGATCATTATGGCCGTCAGCAGCAGGGGGATGTCGAACATGTAGCCGAACGTTCCCACCTGTACGGTCGGAAAGATCTGGTGCAGCACGATGCCCAGGCCGTAGACGCCGCCCGGGACGATCTTGTAGGGGTTGATGAAGAATACGAATCCCGCCGCGATCATTATGCAGCCCAGTATTATGGCTGCCATCTCGCGCCACCACACGAGGTTGGCGAGCGTATCTTTGATGGTGTGTCTTATCGTCATGACGAATGTTTTTTTATCGATCTGCAAATGTACGAATAATTTGTGAATCGAATGCTTCCGATCCCGAATACTTGCCGCGCACATATTCACCCTCGGCGACGGAGCGTGCCGCCGTGCTATACGGCCAATATTCATTCCCGAAACGTCCCTTTGCCGTGCAATTTTGTGGAAAACAACGTAAAAGTAAAAATTTTTCGTACATTTGTGCGGAATTATGTTTCGCACGGGAACGGCGTCGGGACTCTTCGCGCCCGTCGCTGCCGCGAGTTTTTAAGTTTTGCATCAATGGGAAACTGGAGCCTTATAACGTACTACTGTGCCATCACGATGCTCATCATAGCATACGTCCTGGGATCGATTCCGAGCGCGGTGTGGATCGGAAAGAAATATTACGGAGTCGACATCCGTGAGCACGGCAGCAAGAATGCCGGCACCACCAACATGCTGCGCGTGCTGGGGCGCCGTGCCGCCGTCCCCGTCTTCGTCCTCGACTTCTTCAAGGGTTTCGTGGCCGTGTCGATCATCTCGCTCATGCGCTACGATGCCGACGTGTCGTCGGCGTGGCTCATCAATCTCAAGATTCTGGGTGTGTTCGCCGCGGTGCTGGGCCACATATTCCCCGTATTCGCCGATTTCAAGGGCGGCAAGGGCGTGGCCACGCTGGTGGGCGCCATCACGGGCATCTATCCGCAGATCGTGTTCCTATGCTTCGCGGTGTGGGTGCTGGTGTTCATGATATCGCACTACGTGTCGCTGGCTTCCATGACGGCGGGATGCTGTTTTCCGCTGTTCGTCATAGTATACTCTTCGGCCGAGTGGTCGCGATATAACGATGTGTCGTTCACCTTCATCGTCTTCTCGTTCGTGGTGGCGGGGCTGCTCATATGGTCGCACCGCAAGAACATAGAGCGGTTGAAGGCGGGCACCGAATCGAAGATATACATCTGGCAGAAGAAGGATTCCGATCCCAAGGAGTGATAGAGAGGGGCTGCGGCCCGAATGAAGAGAACCGAAAAAACGAAAATCCATGTTGCAGGAGAATTTAATCGGGATGTATGAGGCGAGTTTTCGCGAAAACAGCGCCTTGCCGGCATTGACCGACTATTTCAGCGGCGAAACGCTGTCATATATAGGTATGGCCGAGGAGATGGCGCGGCTGCATATTCTGTTCGAGAATGCGGGCATCGCCGAGGGCGACAAGATTGCCCTCATAGGGCGCAACAACGTGCGCTGGTGCGTCACCTACATCGCCGCCATCACCTACGGCGCCGTCATAGTACCCATACTTCAGGATTTCAACCCCGCCGACGTGGTCAACATCGTCAACCACTCCGAGAGCCGACTGCTCTTTGCGGGCGACAATTTCTGGCAGGCGCTGGATGCGGAGCGCATGCCCGCGCTGGAGGGTGCGTTCGATCTGGCCGATTTCGGTGTCATGTACGAGCGCGAGGCGGGCCGTCTGAGCGGCATCATGAACCGTCTCGACGCCATGTTCCGCAGCAAGTACCCGTCGGGCTTTGGCGTGGAGGACATAAAGTTCCGCAAGGTGGCCAACGACCGTATGATACTGCTCAACTACACCTCGGGCACCACGGGTTCGTCGAAAGGCGTGATGCTGTCGGTCAACAACCTTACGGGCAACGTGCTTTTCGCCAAGAATTTCCGCAATGCGCGCACGGGCGAGATCTATTTCGTGCGCGGCGGCCGCACCTTGTCGTTCCTGCCTCTGGCCCATGCCTACGGCTGCGCGTTCGACTTTCTGGCCCAGCTGGCCGTGGGCGGTCACATAACCCTGCTCGGGCGCATACCTTCGCCCAAGATACTGGTCGAGGCCATGCAGAACGTGCGTCCGACGATAATTTGCAGCGTGCCCCTGATTCTGGAGAAGGTCTACCGCAAGCAGATCATGCCCATGCTCGAAAAGGGGCCGATGAGCATCGCCATGAAGATTCCGTTGCTCAACACGGCGCTCTACTCAATAATACGTTCCAAGATGATGAACTCGTTCGGCGGCGAGCTGAAGGTGTTCATCGTGGGCGGCGCGCCCATGAACCAGGAGACCGAAGCGTTCCTGCGCAAGATCGATTTCCCGCTCTCGATAGGCTACGGCATGACCGAGTGCGGTCCTCTGATAAGTTTTTCGTGCCCCACCGAGTTCAAGAACGGTTCGTGCGGCCGCTATCTGAAGGGGTTGCTCGAAGCCAGGATCGATTCGGCGGATCCCGTACGTGTCCCGGGCGAGATCATGATCCGCGGCGAGCACGTGATGCTGGGCTATTATAAGAACGAGGAGGCCACGCGTGCCGTGCTGACCGACGACGGCTGGCTGCATACGGGCGACATGGGTACCATGGATCCCGACGGCACCATATTCATAAAGGGCCGTTGCAAGACCATGATTCTGACGGGTACGGGCCAGAACATCTATCCCGAGGAGATCGAGGACCGTCTCAACAATCTGCCGCTGGTGCTGGAGTCGCTGGTGGTGGAGAAGGGCGGCCGACTCACGGCGTTGATCGTGCCCGACTACGACCAGGCGGCGCAGGAGAATATCGACGACGAGGGGATAGACAAGATGATGGCCGAGAATATCAAGACGCTCAATGCCAGCGTGGCAGCCTACGAGAAGGTGGCCTGCTATGTGATCCATCCCACCGAGTTCGAGAAGACTCCCAAACGCAGCATACGCCGTTTCCTCTATCAGGACATGGCCCGCTGACGGGGGAACGTTTTGCACTCTTGCGAGGCCCGAAAAACATTCCCGTCATTTTCACGTAATAGAGAAAAAAAGGTTATCTTTACGTCGCATTCGGGTGTCGGCGACATCCGGACGACGGCATGCGGTCGGTGCGCGGCACATATGCGCGCTGCGTCCGACAACCGTATATGTGGTCGTAATTCAGTGAGTAAGACATAAATACAATATGAGCAACGCAAAATACACTCTCCGCGAGGTGACCGACAAGGCCCTTGAACGCGAGTTCATCGATCTGCCCAAGCGGCTCTACAAGGGCAACCGCAACTGGGTATGTCCTTTGGACAACGATATACTGGCGGTATTCGACCCCGCCAAGAACAAGCTCTACGCCGACGGCGAGGCTATCCGCTGGGTGGCATACGACCGCTCGGGCGAGGTGGTGGGCCGCATAGCGGCGTTCTACGACAACGAACACGCCTACTCCTACGAGCAGCCCACGGGCGGATGCGGTTTCTTCGAGGCGGTGAATGACCGGGAGCTGGCCGACATGCTGTTTGATGCGGCGCGTCTGTGGCTCGCCAGCCGCGGCATGGAGGCAATGGACGGTCCCGTGAACTTCGGTCCGCGCGATTCGTGGTGGGGCCTTCTGGTGGAGGGATACGAGTTCCAGCCGCTCTACGCCAACCCCTACAACCCGCCCTACTACAAGGAGCTGTTCGAGAACTACGGGTTCAAGAACTACTTCAACCAGAACACCTATCTGTGGCGCGTGTACGACGACGACATCAACCAGATGATACACGAGCGCGCCAAGCGCCTGATGGCTACCCCGGGATACAGCTTCGCGCACATCGACACCAAGAATCTGGAGCAGGTGGCCGAGGATTTCCGCATCATCTACAACAAGGCGTGGTCGCTCTTCACGGGCGTGAAGCCCATGCCCAAGGAGGAAGCGCAGAACATCATGAAGATGCTGCGTCCCATAGTCGATCCCAACATCATATTCTTCGCCTACTTCAACAACGAGCCCATAGGATTCTTCATCATGGTGCCCGACCTGAACCGCATGATAGGCAAGTTCAACGGCAAGCTCAACCTGTGGAACAAGCTGCGCCTGATGTGGGACCTGAAGGTGCGCAAGAGCTGCGACCGCATATTCGGCATCATCTTCGCCGTGACGCCCGAGTTCCAGGGCAAGGGCGTGGAGTCGGGCATGATACAGTACATCTACGAGTCGTACATCCGCACCGACCGCAACCACTACAAGACGGTGGAGTTCGCGTGGATAGGCGATTTCAACCCCGTGATGAACCGCATGATACAGACCTACGTGTGCGCCACGCGCCACAAGATGCACACCACCTACCGCTATCTGTTCGACCGCACGAAGGAGTTCAAGCGCTGTCCGCGATTGGGTATCAAACGCAACGATAAATAATCTGAAACAACATAACCTTCAAATGAAAACCACAGCATTTACCGAGTATCATATCGCGGCGGGCGCCAAGATGGCCGAGTTCGCGGGATACAACATGCCCATCGAATTCACGGGCATCAACGACGAGCACATGGCCGTGCGCGAGAACGTCGGCGTGTTCGACGTGAGCCACATGGGCGAAATATGGGTCAAGGGCGAGCATGCCCTCGATCTGTTGCAGCACATAACCACCAACGACGTGTCGAAGCTCTTCGACGGCAAGGTGCAGTACTCGACCATGCCCAACGGCCGCGGCGGCATAGTGGACGACGTTCTGGTGTACCGCTTCAGCGAGACCAAATACATGCTCTGCGTCAATGCGGCCAACGTCGAGAAGGACTGGCAGCACATATGCGCCGAGGGCAAGGCTTTCGGCATGGAGGCGGGCCGCGAGCTGGAGAACGCGTCGGACAACATAGCCCAGCTCGCCATCCAGGGCCCTGCGGCCATGAAGTTGGTGCAGAAGATGTGCCCCGAGCCGATCGAGGACATGGTATATTACACCTTCAAGCAGACCAAGGTTGCGGGCTGCGACGTGATACTGTCGGCCACGGGATACACGGGCTCGGGCGGCTGCGAGATATACATGTACAACAGCGACGCGGCGACCATATGGGATGCCATGTGGAAGGCGGGCGCCGAGTTCGGCCTGAAGAACATAGGTCTGGGTGCACGTGACACTCTGCGTCTGGAGAAGGGTTTCGCGCTCTACGGCAACGATATCGACGATACCACCTCGCCGCTGGAGGCGGGTCTGGGCTGGGTGACCAAGTTCGCCGAGGGCAAGGATTTCATCGACCGCGACGTGCTGGCGCGTCAGAAGGCCGAGGGCGTGCAGCGCAAGCTGGTAGGATTCAAGATGATCGACCGCGGAGTGCCCCGCCACGGTTACAAGTTGGCCAACCTCGACGGTGAGGAGATCGGCCACGTGACCTCGGGCACCATGTCGCCCATGCTCAAGTGCGGCATAGGTCTGGGTTACGTGAAGAGCGAGTACGCCGCACTCGGCACCGTGGTGGCAGTGGTTATCCGCGACCGACTCATCAAGGCAGAAGTGGTGAAATATCCGTTTGTGTAAGCGGACGGGTTGCTGTAAGAGTTTCGGGGCTGCGGGATCTTCGGGTCGGCAGCCCCGATTCGTTTTCAGGCGGGGCAGGTAATAAAAAAACGGCCGTTCTTCTTTCGATGAACGGTCGCGTCTTGTGGAGAATATCGGGCTCGAACCGATGACCTCTTGCATGCCATGCAAACGCTCTAGCCAACTGAGCTAATCCCCCTTAACGGTGCAAATATATGGCGGGAAATCCGTTTTTCCAAAAAATGGACGAAAAAAATATCGGGGTAGGGGCGATTTTATGGAAAATAGAAGCCGATTACTGTCCGTTTTCTCGATTGCTGTTCGCCGACGGCGGAGGACGAAGTGAGCGTAAAGCGAGTTACAGTCCGCCGCGTGGGGGCGGCGGCGAACTGCCGACATGGCTTAAGCCATGTCGAATTACCTCTCCTTCCCGACTCCGTGCCACAGCGGTCCGTTGCCGCGGCCTATGGCCATGCGGCTACCCGCCTCTATGGCGCGGCTCACGTAACGCTTGGCCTGAGCGACGGCATCGTACATGTTGCGGCCCTGCGCGAGCAGCGTGGCTATGGCCGACGATAGGGTGCATCCCGTTCCGTGCAGATTGCGTGTCGCGATGCGCTCGGCCGTGAACCTATATGTCTCACGGCCGTCGCAGAGTATGTCGCACATCTTGTCGCCGTCGAGGTGCCCGCCCTTGACGAGCACGGACGTGCCGTAGCGCCGCGCGAGCTCTTCGGCGGCCTGCTTCATGCTCTCTACGGAGTCGATCGGCCGACGCCACAGCACCTCCGCTTCGCTCATGTTGGGGGTGATGATCGTCGCGCGGGGTATAAGGTCGCTTTCGAGCCGCGCGGTGACATTCTCGCCTATGAGTCTGTGGCCGCTCGTCGAGACCATCACGGGGTCGAAGACCACGTATCGCGGCGCGTACCGCACGATGGCTTCGGATATCACCCTCACGATGTCGGCGTCGTTCACCATGCCGATCTTCACGGCTTGCGGCTCTATGTCCTCCATGACAGCGGCGATCTGCTCGGCTACCGTCGCCGACGGCACGGGGAACACCCCGCGCACCCCTTCGGTGTTCTGAATGGTGAGTGCCGTCATGGCCGCGGCGGCGTATCCGCCCAACGATGTGACGGTCTTTATGTCGGCCTGTATGCCCGCGCCGCCCGAGGGGTCGGAGCCTGCTATGGAGAGCACTTTGGCGGGTATGATCTTATCCTGCATGATGTTACAATAGATTCAAAATGTTTCCTATCCGTGCGGCGGCCGTGTCTTTGTCGGGCGCGTCCCATATGGTGCCGAGTACGGCGGCCCCGCCGAATCCCATCTGTCGGACGGCGGGCAGGCGCTCGGCGGTTATGCCGCCTAAGGCGATCACCTTGTCGTCGATGATACCCTCGTCGCGTGCCTTTTCCATCTGCGCCGAGGTGAATGCCGACGGGTAGCCCCGTTTCGAGATGCTGTCGAATATCGGGCTGAGAGTCACGTAGTCGCACTCGGGTTTGTATCGCCGCACCTCGTCGAGCGTGTGGCACGAGCGGCTGACGGTGCCAGTGTGATTCTCGGGCGGCAGGGGATTGCGGCCGTTGAGATGCACGCCGCGCAGCGCGAATTCGCCGCACAGCTCGAATCGGTCGTGCAGCACGATGCAGCCGTGGAACTCCGAGGGGATGTCGCCGAGCAGGCGCCTTACGTCCTCGGCCGAGGCGTCGGGCTTGCGCAGATGCAGGGTCGGCAACCCCGCGCGGAACAGCGCCGCGATCCACGAGGCTTCGCCGTCGAACATGTCGGGGCGTGTTATCACGATCAGTCTCACGGCAATTCGAATATTTGCGCCTGCATGGTGCGCAGGTCGATCGTCCAGAGCCGTCCCGCGAGCGTCTCGCCGTAACCGCATATTAACTTCAGCGCCTCGCCCGCCTCGACGGAACCCACGACGGCGGGAGTGACGCCCACGACGCCTTTCGGCGCGTCGGTGCGCAGCATGGCCTGCTCGTCGGGCCACAGATCGCGGTATCTGCGCGGCCGCTCCCCGCAGTTGAACACCGACACCTGCCCCTCGAACCCGCATATGGCGCCGTAAACGTAGGGTATTCCCGCTTCGGCCGTCACGTCGTCGAGAAGATAACGCGTGGCCGCGTTGTCGCAGGCGTCGACTACCAGATCGTAGCGCGCTACGATCTCGCGGGCGTTCTCCTGCTCAAGACGCGCAACATACGGTTCGACTATCGCGTCGCGGTTCATGTCGCGCAGACGCCGTGCGGCGCACTCGGCCTTGGGCATATCGAGGTCGCACTCCGTGTAGAGTACCTGACGGTGCAGATTTGTAAGGCTCACCACGTCGTTGTCGACTATGCCTATGCGCCCCACGCCCGCTCCCGCCAGATAGAGCAGCACGGGTGAGCCGAGTCCGCCCGCTCCGACCACAAGCACGCGGGCTGCGCGCAATCTGCGCTGCCCCTCGTCGCCGATCTCGGGCAGCATGGTCTGCCGTGCGTAGCGTGTCATAACCCGACGGCTTTACGTGTGTCGCACAGATCGAACGAGGCGTCCCAGTCTTTCCACACGGGTTCGATTCCCGCCCTTTTCAACGCCCGCTCCACTTCGGCGGCGGTGCGTTCGTCGCTCACGTGGAACTGCTCCAGCGCCTGCGGGTAGGTGAAGTAGCCACCTGGTTCGGTCTTGCTGGCCGCCGACATGGTGGTGACGCCCAGCGTGGCCATGTGGTCGCGTATCGCGGCGGGCTCGCGCGTGGAGTAGGATATGTCGACGTCGTGGTCGAATATGCGCATGGCGAAGGTCACCTGCGCAAGCTCGCGGTCGCTCATTATCACGTTGGGTTGGAAGCCCTCGTTCTCGGCGGGGCGCATGCGCGGGAAATTGACGCTGTAACGGGTCTTCCAGTAGTGTTTTTGCAGGTAGCGCAGGTGGCGGGCCATCATGGTGACGTCGGTACGCCAATCCTCCAGTCCGATCAGCACGCCCATGCCTATGGAGTGCACGCCCGCCATGCCCATGCGGTCAAAGCCGTCGAGACGCCACTTGAATTTCGACTTCATGCCGCGCGGATGGTAGACGTTGTAGCGCGCGCGGTTGTAGGTCTCCTGAAAGCATATCACGCCGTTCAGGCCGTGGCCCTTCAGTTTCGCGTAATCCTCGGCCGAAAGCGGCATGACCTCTATCTTCAGGTTGCTGAAGTAGGGTTTGGCCAGATCGAGCGCGCGGGCTATGTAGTCCACGCCCGCGGCGGCGGGGTTCTCGCCCGTGACCAGCAGCAGATTCTCGAACGGGCCGAGCCGTTTTATGGCGCGGTACTCGTTCTCGATCTCGTCGGGCGCGAGTATGGTGCGCTTCATGGGGTTCGATATGTGGAACCCGCAGTATACGCACGAGTTGGTGCACGAATTGGTGAGATAGAGCGGTATGAACATCGACATCGTTTTGCCGAAGCGCTCCATGGTGTAGCGTCGGCTCAGGCGCGCCATCGTCTCCAGATAGGGTGCGGCCGCGGGCGATACGAGCGCCATGAAGTCGTCGACGGTGCAGCGGCGTGCCGCGAGGGCGCGGCGCACGTCGGCGTCGGTCTTCGACATGATCGCCGCGGTCGTCTCCTCCCACGATATTTTCTCTAATTGCTCGGAAAACATTTTTTATGGTTTTTATTTCTTGTTCCGCAAAAATATTCTCGACATGGCCGAGCCATGTCGGCAGTTCGCCGCCACCCCGCGCGGCGGACTGCAATTCGCTTCACGCTCTTGCAATCCTCCGCTGTCGGCGAACAGCGATTCATCTGTTCAGTTTCTTCAATATGTTTCGCCTCACCGAGGCCACGGCCGCGGGCAGGCACTCGTCGTCGGCGTTCTCCATGCAGGCGCGGAGTTCGGCCCGCAGCTCCGCGTGACGGCGGCAGAGCGAGTAGGCTATCTTGCCGCACAGTGAGCGCGAAGCCACGCTCAGCTTCGGGGAGAAGATGCCGTCGAGGCAGAAATCCAGCAGGTCGACGTCGGGTTCCTCCTCGTCGGGCAGGTGGCGTACGATGCTCAGCAGCAGCCGCTGAATCCCCGAGTGACGCTCGGTCATGGCGCGGGCCGTGATCGCGGCGCGCTGCTCGGTGAAGAGTTCGGGACTGCGCGCCGCGACCTTCTCCAGAGCCCATGCGGCATGCCACGCCACTGCGGTCTCGCCGTCGTCGAGCAATGACAACAGTTCTCCGAAGAGTTCGGGATCGGCCGCCGCCTCATCCGCCGCGCGGTCGATCCGCGCACGCGACATGCAGCGTGAGGCGAGTGTTTCGCGCAGCGACGTCATGACGTTACATTTTGTCGGCCGTCTGCTTGTCGGCGAACTCGCGGCGTATGTCGCGGCTCAGACGCATGGCGCAGAAATTGGGTCCGCACATGGTGCAGTACTCGCCGTCGGTGTGACGCCCCGCATGGAAGTACTGCATGGCGCGTTCGGGATCGAACGACAGGTCGAACTGGTCTTTCCAGCGGAACTCGAAACGCGCCTTGCTCAGGGCGTCGTCGCGCATCTGCGCCCCCGGGTGCCCCTTGGCCAGGTCGGCGGCGTGGGCGGCGATCTTGTAGGTCACCACGCCCGTGCGCACGTCCTCCTTGTCGGGCAGCGCGAGGTGCTCCTTGGGCGTGACGTAGCACAGCATGGCCGTGCCGAGCCACCCGATCTGCGCCGCGCCGATGGCCGAGGTTATGTGGTCGTACCCGGGCGCTATGTCGGTGACGATGGGACCGAGGGTGTAGAACGGCGCGTCGTGGCACTTCTCGCGCTGACGCTCCATGTTCTCGCGTATCTTGTGCATAGGCACGTGCCCGGGCCCTTCGATGAAGGCCTGCACGTCTTTGGCCCACGCGCGCTGCACCAGCTCGCCGAGCGTGTCGAGTTCGGCGAACTGCGCCTCGTCGTTGGCGTCGGCTATCGACCCGGGGCGCAGACCGTCGCCCAGCGACACGGCCACGTCGTATGCGGCCAGTATGTCGCATATCTCGTCGAAATGTTCGTATAGGAAGCTCTCGCGGTCGTGGACCAGACACCATTTGCTCATGATGCTGCCGCCGCGGCTCACGATGCCGCACAGACGCTTGTCGGCCAGATGCACGTTCTTGCGGCGTATTCCCGCATGGATGGTGAAGTAGTCGACTCCCTGTTCGCACTGCTCGACGAGGGTGTCGCGGTAGAGCTCCCACGTGAGGTCCTCCACGCGGCCGCCGACCTTCTCCAGCGCCTGATATATGGGTACCGTACCCACGGGCACGGGGCAGTTGCGTATGATCCATTCGCGGGCCTCGTGTATGTTGGCGCCCGTGGAGAGGTCCATCAGCGTGTCGCCGCCCCATTTGCAGCTCCACAGCGCCTTCTCCACCTCTTCCTCGATGCCCGACGTGGTGGCCGAGTTGCCTATGTTGGTGTTGATCTTCACCAGAAAGTTGCGGCCTATTATCATCGGCTCAGCCTCGGGGTGGTTGATGTTGGCGGGCAGCACGGCGCGGCCCTCGGCTATCTCGCGGCGCACGAATTCGGGCGTTATGCGGGTCTCGATGCCCGCCTGCTCGCAGTTCATGTTCTCGCGGATGGCGACGTACTCCATCTCGGGAGTCACCACGCCGCGCCTGGCGTAGGCCATCTGCGTGATGGCGGCGCCGCGCTTGGCGCGGTAGGGCAGGGCTATGTGCTCGAAACGCAGCGCGTCGAGCGAGCGGTCGTCGCGGCGCATGCGTCCGTACTCCGAGCTTATCTCGGGCAGACGCTCCACATCGCCTCGCGCGGCGATCCACCCTTCGCGCAGACGAGGCAGTCCCTTGCGCAGATCGACCTCGATATCGGGGTCGCTGAATGCCCCGCTGGTGTCGTAGACATATACGTCGGGGTTGGGCGTATAGTGTTTTTCGCCGTTTTCGTCGACACGGACGCTCGGCACCTGCTCGATGCGGCGCATGGCCACTCGGATTTCGGGGTAGAGCTTTCCTGGGACGTAGACTTTGTGCGAACGTGAATATTTTATTTCGGGTTTCATGTATTTTACTTGAATATTATTCGGATCAATTTTATCTTCGGCGGCTGCGGGGGTCGCACCGAAGATAGCCCTGCCCGCGGGGCAGGGCGGTTTCTATTCGTCGAGAAATGCGGTGAGCGGCGAGCTGGCCTCGGCCTCGAAATCGGACGTCTGCATGCCGAGCCCCGCCTCGAAGGCCTTGCGGCCCGCCTCTACCGCGCTGCGGAATGCCTCGGCCATGGCCACGGGATCGCCCGCGACGGCTATGGCGGTGTTGACCAGGCAGGCGGCGGCACCCATCTCCATAGCCTCGGCGGCGTGGCTCGGGGCCCCTATGCCCGCGTCGACTACCACGGGGATGGTCGACTGCTCGATTATGATGCGCAGGAAGTCGCGCGTACGCAATCCGCGGTTGCTGCCTATGGGTGCGCCGAGCGGCATGACGGCCGCCGCGCCCGCTTCCTCCAGACGCTTGCAGAGCGTGGGATCGGCTTGGCAGTAGGGCAGTACGACGAAACCCATCCCTACCAGCTTTTCGGTCGCCTTCAGAGTCTCCACCGAGTCGGGCAGCAGATAGCGGGGATCGGGGTGGATCTCCAGCTTGAGCCACTCGGTCCCGAACGCCTCGCGCGCCATTTGGGCGGCGAATACGGCTTCCTCGGCGTTGCGCACGCCCGAGGTGTTGGGCAGCAGTCGGATGCGGGGATTTACGATGTGTTTCATCATGTCGTCGTCCTCGTCGCCGAGTTCTATGCGTTTCATGGCCACGGTGACCATTTCGGTGCCCGAGGCCGCTATGGCCTGCTCCATGAGGGCGTTGGAACCGAATTTTCCCGTTCCGAGAAAGAGTCGCGACGAAAATTCGCGGCCCGCTATAACGAGTTTTTCCATATTATGTCGACTGTTTATTCGTTTGTTCTGCTATGTAGTTCCACGGCCTCGACCACGCGCCGCATCTCCGCCACGGGGTCGTCGGCACGCAGTACCGATCCCGACAGGGCTATGCCCGTCACGCCCGTGCGCATGATCGGCCCGATGTCGTCGAACGTTATACCGCCTATGGCCACTATGGGCAGACTGATGCCGCTCTCGCGCATGCGCCGCACGATGTCACGGTAGCCTTCAAGCCCGAGCACGGGGCTGAGCCTCTGTTTGGTGGTGGTGAAACGGAACGGCCCGCAGCCTATGTAGTCGGCTCCTGCCTCGGCGAGGGCCTTCACGTCGTCGAAGGTGTTGGCCGTGCCGCCTATTACGATGTCGGGGCCGAGCATCCGCCGCGCCTCGGCGACGGGCATGTCGTTCTTGCCGAGGTGCACGCCGTCGGCACCTGTCGCGCCGACCAACTCGGCATGGTCGTCTATTACGAACGTCGCGCCGAAGCGGTCGCACAGGGCGCGCACCTCGCGGGCCGTGGCGACGAAAAGACCATCGTCGGCATCCTTCATGCGCAGCTGCACCCATCGGCAGCCGCCCTCCAGAGCTATGCGCGCCGAGTCGAGGTAGGTGTGGCGCTCGGTGAAGTGGGTTATGAACTGCAATCCGATCGGTTTCATCCTCCGCAAGCCATTTTGATTATAACCAGTTTGTCGCCCTCCGACAATCGTCGTTCGGGCCATTCCGCGCGCGGGACCACGCGGTCGCCGAGGGCTATCGCCACCATGTCGGGCAGGGCCAGTTCGCCGTGCAGGGCGGCTATGTCGGCAGCGTCGGTTTCGACAGCTTTGCCGTTTACGTATACGTTCATAAGGTTAGATTTTGAAAAACATCGGATAAATGCAACGGGAAACCGCTTGCGGGAGAAACGCGATACACAATTCCTACGGCAGTGCTGACTGCATCAGGTTCGAGGGTATGATCTCAGCCCGCATCGGGCACCCCTTTGTATTTATCTGCGGACAAAGTTAACCAAAAAACGAGATAATTGTTCTTTGGGAGCGATATTTTTGCGGGGCGACGATGCGGCCCCTGCCGAGGACGTGCGGGCGGCGCCGCGATCAGAATTCGGCGGGGGAGTGCAGGCGTATGCGCCGTCCGTCGGCGGGGTGGTCGAACTCTATGGTCTCGGCATGCAGGCAGAGCCGCCCGCCGCCCGTGCCGTAGATGTCGTCGCCGACGATGGGGGCGTCGAGTCCGTCGGCATGCGCCGCATGTACGCGCAGCTGGTGGGTGCGGCCCGTCAGCGGATAGAAGCGCACCCGAGTCATGGCGCCTTCGTGCCCGATCACCTCGTAGCGGGTTACCGCACTGCGGCCGTCGGGGGCGACCATCCGGCGCGGGCGGTGGTCGTAATCGAGCTTCAGAGGCAGCGATATGGTCCCGCTTTGCGGTTCGACCGTGCCGTCCAACAGCGCGACGTAGCTCTTTTTGACGGTTCGGTTTATGAACTGCGCCTGCAAGGCCTTGTGCGCCTCCTTGCTTTTGGCCAGCAGGAGCAGCCCCGAGGTCGATTGGTCGAGCCGATGCACGATGACGGGTCCCGCTATGTCGGGGTAGCGTTCGTGCGCCCACTCCTCGACCGACCGCACGCCCGATTTTCCCGTCACGGAGAGCATGCCGCTCGGTTTGTCGATAGCGACCGCGTGGTCGTCCTCCCACACGATCCGCGGCTCGGGCGGCTCGATGCCCGTCAGCGGATTGGGCTCCACCTCCAGCCCTTCGAGCATGTGTTGCAGGATGGGTTTGCATTTGCCGTTGCAGGCGGGGTAGTAGTTGCCGTGGCGGCGTACCTCGCCTTTGGGCGATCGGCCCCACCAGAACTCGGCCATGGCCAGAGGCTGCATGCCGTGCCGATAGGCGTATTGCAGCAGCTTGGGCGCGGCGCACTCACCCGCGCCCGCGGGCGGTATGCGTTGGGGCGTCGGGGCGAAGAGGCTGCAAAGGTCGCGTTCCTCGCCGCGAGCGTTGAGCATGCGGAACCGACTGAAGATACGCATCTGGAGGCAGGCGGAACGGCGGCGGCGCTCGGCGCGAAGATCCTCGATCGCGCGGTCGTATTCGGCGAGCCGCGTGCGTGCCTGCTCGACTAACCGTTTATGATGATGCTTGAGCCGCTGGAAATCGGCGTTTTCGCGCTGGCTTTCGAGTACGAGTGCGGCCTCGTCAGCACCCGCGGCGCGACGTGCCGCGCGCGACTGTTTCGAGAGTTTCATGCTTCGCTTCATGGCCTCGATTCCGCATTCGGCATCGTGCTCGGCTTTTGCGAGGCCCTCCCGTGCGGCGACATATCCGTCGCTTCGTTCGAGCTCGGCCACACGGCGGTTGATGATCGATATCTCGGCTTCCTCACGGCGAAAAAAGTCGTCGGGTCGCAGCATGTCGTAGACGGGCGGCACGAAATAGTCGTGGCGGTTGGTGCCGTCCAGATTGCCCGAGAAGGCGGTCAGAAAACCCAGCGTCCCGTCGGCGTCGCGCACGGTGAGCACGCCGAACATCTTGCCGCGATCGAGTTCCTCGCGCCAGTCGTCGCGCGAGGCTATGTAACGCTGCGTCTGCTCGGCGGCCATACGGCTCAACGGATGGGGCGTGTAGGCGAAGGGCCACGTGAAGAGGCTCGGTAGCGGAATCCCGTCGACGGGGAGTTCGAAACGGTGCAACATGCGGATTACGGGTTTTGTCTGCAAAATTAACCATTCGGACCGAAAAAACAGACCTTATCGCGGTCCGTTTTCCCTTATGGCACGAAAATTACTGCGTAACGGCCGAACCTTATAATTTTTCGTAAGATATGAATAAGAGCGGTATTTTGGCAGGCATGCTGGTCGGATGTTGCGGAACATTCCAGGCCGTGGCTTGCACGGGCATCTCGCTTACGGCGGCCGACGGCAGTTACGTGCAGTCGCGCACGATAGAGTGGGCGCTCGGAGAGCTGGAAAGCGAATATGTGATTATTCCGCGGAGCGAACGCATAAGATCGTTCACCCCGACGGGCGAGGACGGAATGATGTTCGTCGCCAAGTACGGACTGGTGGGGATGTCGGTGGCGCGTTCGGAGTTCATCGCCGAGGGAATCAACGAGGCGGGATTGTCGGCGGGACTCTTTTTCTTCCCGCGCTACGGCGGCTACAAGAGTTACGATCCGTCGCAGAACGAGCGTACGTTGGGCGACTTGCAGGTGGTGATATGGATATTGTCGCAATTCTCCACCATCGACGAGCTCAAAGCGGCGATATCGTCGGTGCGGATCGTGGGACTGACCGAAATGTCGGTGGTGCACTGGCGCATAGGCGAACCTTCGGGACGTCAGGTCGTGCTGGAGATAGTGGGCGGCGTGCCGCATTTCTACGACAACGAGGTGGGCGTGCTGACCAATGCACCCGGGTTCGAATGGCACCTTACCAATCTGAACAACTACGTCAATCTCTACCCGGGCAGTGCTCCCGCGCAGCGGCTGAGCGGTATCGAGCTGCAACCGATAGGCGGTAACTCGGGTTTCCTCGGCATCCCGGGCGATGCCACGCCTCCCTCGCGCTTCATCCGCGCGGCGTTCTTCAGGGCGACGGCACCGCAGCGCGCCACGGCTTTCGACACGGTGCAGCAGTGTTTCCATCTGCTTAACAACTTCGACGTGCCGATAGGGATAGAGCATCCCGAGGGCAAATGCCCCGACATACCGAGCGCGACGCAATGGACCTCGGCCATCGATCTGACCAACCGCAAGGTCTATTACAAGACGGCCTACAACAACTCGATCCGCTGCATCGATCTGAACGGCATCGACTTCGGGAAGGTGCGGTACCAGACACACCCGCTCGACAAGGTGCGGGAACAGCCCGTGGAACAGATCCTTGTGGAATAACACGTAAACGGGACCGCCTCGGATGGCAGTCCCGTTTTGGTGTTTGGAGGGTGTAGTTATCGGTAATGCCGTCAGGCATTACTATCCTCGGCGGCTCGCACCTTCGGTGCGCCCCCCCCCAGCCGCCGAGGATATAATGATTTATCCCATATACCCCTTTATATAATGGTGGTGCGAACCCCAGCGCTCGAAAGCGGCGCGGTCCAGTTCCTCGCGGGCCGAGGGGTGTGCGATCGATATGAGCAGACGCGCACGCTCCTGCATGCTCTTGCCGTAGAGATCCACGGCGCCGTACTCGGTGACGATCCAGTGGGCGTGGAAGCGGGTAGTCACGACGCCCGCGCCGTCCAGCAGCGTGGGGCAGATCTTCGATACGCCCTTGTTGGTCATCGACGGCATGGCGATGATGGCCTTGCCCTCCTTGGCCAGCGAAGCGCCGTATACGAAGTCGATCTGACCTCCCGCACCCGACCAGAACTTGGTGCCCAGCGAGTCGGCGCTCACCTGACCCGTCAGGTCGATCTGCAAGGCCGAGTTGATGGCCGTCATGCGGTCGTTCTTCGACATGATGTAGGGGTCGTTGGTGTAGCCCACGTCCATCATCAGCACGCCCGGGTTGTCGTCGATGAAGTCGTATACGCTTTTCGAGCCCATGAGGAACGTCGAGACGATCTTGCCCGGGTCGGTGGCCTTGGCCTCGCCGTTGATCACGCCCTTCTCAACCAGCGGCAGCACGCCGTCGGCGAACATCTCGGTGTGGATACCCAGATTCTTGTGGTTGCTGAGTTGCGACAGCACGGCGTTGGGGATGGCGCCGATACCCATCTGAAGGGTGGCGCCGTCCTCGATCAGCGCGGCGCAGTTGCGGCCTATGGCGGCGTCGATCTCCGAGATGGGACCCGGCACGGCCTCGATGAGCGGAGTGCTGTCCTCCACGAAGGTGTCGATTTTCGACATGGGGATCATGGCCTGACCGAACGCGCGGGGCACGTTGGGGTTCACGACCGCGATCACGTGGTCGGCGCACTCGACAGCGGCCAGAGTGGCGTCGACCGAGGTGCCCAGCGACACGTAACCGTGCTTGTCGGGCGGGCAGACCTGGATCATGGCCACGTTGCAGGGCACTGCGCCGCAGCGGTAGAGCTTCTGCGTCTCGCTCAGGAACACGGGGATGTAGTCGGCGTATCCGCTCTGCGTGACCTTGCGGACGTTGGCGCCCACGAAGAACGAATCGAGCTGGAATATGCCCTCGAACTTAGGATCGGCGTAAGGCGCGGGACCCTCGGTGTGGAGGTGGTGGACATGCACGTTCTTCAACTCGCCCGCCTCGCCGCGCGCGCACATTGCCTTGATAAGGCACTGCGGAGCCGAAGCCACCGAGCTCAGATGCACGGTGTCGCCCGACTTGATTACTTTTACGGCCTCTTCCGCCGTGGTGAATTTGATTTGAGTATTCATCACAAGTTTTTGGTTTGTAGTTTGTTATTGTGTATGTTTTTAATCCGTTCCTTGCCTGTATTCGGTCGGCGGAGGCGGAGCGCTACTTACGCTTGACCTCCACCTGCTCGTAACCCTCGATGATGTCGCCCACGCGGATATCGTTGTACGACTCGATGTTCAGACCGCAATCCTGGCCTACGGTGACCTCCTTCACGTCGTCCTTGAAACGCTTGAGCGATCCGAGTTTGCCCGTGTAGATCACGATACCGTCGCGGATCACGCGTATCGGGGTGTTGCGCTGCAACTTGCCTTCGCGCACCACGCAGCCCGCCACGGTGCCCACCTTCGATATCTTGAATATCTCCAGCACCTCGATCGAACATACGATCACCTCCTTCATGACGGGTTCGAGCATACCCTCGATAGCGTCCTTGATGTCGTTGATGGCGTCGTAGATGATCGAGTAGAGACGGATCTCGATTTCTTCCTTTTCGGCCGTCTTGCGGGCCGCGGCCGACGGGCGCACCTGGAAGCCGACGATGATGGCGTTTGAAGCGGCGGCCAGCAGCACGTCCGACTCCGAGATCTGACCCACGGCGGCGTGTATCACGTTCACCTGCACGGTCTCCTTCGAGAGCTTGATGAGCGAGCCCGACATGGCCTCCACCGAGCCGTCTACGTCGCCCTTGACGATGATGTTCAGCTCCTTGAACGAACCGATGGCTATGCGTCGGCCGATCTCGTCGAGGGTGATGTGCTTCTGGGTCATGATGCCCTGCATGCGCTGCAACTGCTCGCGCTTGTTGGCTATCTCGCGGGCCGAACGGTCGTCGTCCATCACGTTGAAGTTGTCGCCCGCCTGCGGAGCGCCGTTCAGACCCAGCACCTGCACGGGCGTCGAGGGACCCGCCTCGGTCACCTTCTTTCCGTTCTCGTCGAACATGGCCTTCACGCGGCCCGTGTAGGTTCCCGACAGCAGCACGTCGCCCACGCGGAGCGTACCGCTCTGCACCATGATGGTGGCCACGTAGCCGCGGCCTTTGTCGAGCGTCGACTCGATGACGGCACCCTGCGCCTTCTTGTCGGGGTTGGCCTTCAGGTCGAGCATCTCGGCCTCCAGCAGCACCTTTTCGAGCAGTTTGTCGAGGTTGAGGCCCTTCTTGGCCGAAATGTCCTGACTCTGGTACTTGCCGCCCCATTCCTCGACGAGGTAGTTCATTTGGGCGAGCTGCTCCTTTATGTGGTCGGGGTTGGCCCCGGGTTTGTCGATCTTGTTTATGGCGAACACCATCGGCACGCCTGCGGCCTGCGCGTGGTTGATGGCCTCGACGGTCTGCGGCATCACGTTGTCGTCGGCCGCCACGATGATGATGGCCACGTCGGTGATCTTGGCTCCGCGGGCACGCATGGCCGTGAAGGCCTCGTGTCCCGGGGTGTCGAGGAAGGTGATCTTCTGGCCGTTGAGGTTCACCGAGTAGGCGCCGATGTGCTGGGTGATACCTCCCGCCTCGCCCTCGATGACGTTGGTCTTGCGGATGTTGTCCAGCAGCGACGTCTTACCGTGGTCGACGTGACCCATGACGGTCACGATGGGCGGACGCGGCAGCAGATCTTCCTCGCTGTCGGTCTCGGTCTCGATGGCCTCCTGTATATCCACCGAGACGAACTCGGTCTTGAAGCCGAACTCTTCGGCCACCACCACCAGAGCCTCGGCGTCGAGTCGCTGGTTGATCGACACCATGAGTCCCAGGTTCATGCAGGCCGATATGACCTCCATGGGCGACACGTTCATCATGGTAGCCAATTCGCTCACGGTGACGAACTCGGTGACCTTCAGCACCGAGCGCTCCTGCTGTTCGCGCTCCAGCTCCTCGCTCATCTTCTCGCGGATCTCCTCGCGCTTCTCCTTGCGGTACTTGGCGCCCTTGCTCTTGGCGCCCTTCGACGTCAGACGTGCCAGAGTATCCTTTATCTGCTTTGCTACTTCCTCGTCGCTTACCTCGGGACGAACCACGGGTTTGGGCTGGTGCTTCTGCTTGTTCTTGCTGCGGCGTCCCTCGCCCGCCTTGGGCTGGGCCGATGCGTTGGGTGCGCCCTTGCCTGCGCCGCCCTGTCCCGAGCGGTTCTGCTGTCGGTCGCCGCCCTTGTTGGCCTTGTTGACATCCACCTTCTCCTTGTCGAGACGCTTGCGCTTATGCTTGCCGCCCGGGACCATGCCCGACACGTCCATCGTGCCGAGGATCTGCGGGCCCGCCAGCTGCATGTGGTTGGGACGGAATATGTTGTCCTCCTTCTTGGGCTTCTCTTCCTCGGTGGGAGCCGCGGCAGGCTCTTTCTCGGCAGAGGGTGCGGGAGCGGGCTTCGGAGCCTCGATGGCAGGCTGCTCGGGCGCTGCCGCGGGCTGCGGTTTTTCCTCCGCCGCCGAAACGGGCGCTTCGGCCTTCGGCTCTGCGGCGGGTGCCTGCGGAGTTGCGGGGCGGACGGGTTCGGGCTGCGGCTGCGGAGCCTCGGCCTTCTGCGGTTCGGCCTTTTTCTTGGGATTCAGGTCGATCTTGCCCAGAATTTTGGGACGGGGAATCTCGTCCTTGACGTTTATCACGTTGCTCTTGATGATTACCTCCTGCTCGTCGGCGCTCTTCTCGGCCTTGCCCGCCTCGTCGAGCGAGATGCTCACCTGCTTGAGCGAAATGCGTTCGCGTATGTTGTCGCGCTCATTCCCTGTAATGGTTCGGTTCGCGCCGAACTCCTTTTCAAGGAGGTCGTACACCTCGGGACTTACCGGCGAATTGGGTGATCCGTCGATGTTCACGCCCTTCTTGAGCAGGTAGTCCATGATGGTGTTAAGTCCCACCTTGAACTCCTTTGCCACCTGAATGAGCCTTATTTTTCTGTTGTTGGTCATATTTTGTCCTCCGTAATCTTAAATCTCGTTAAATTCTCTACTCGAACTCGGCCTTCAGGATCTCCACGACCTTCTGCGCCTGCTCCGTTTCGAGGTCGGCACGCGTGGCTATCTCGTCCACCGACAGTTCGAGCACGCTCTTGGCGGTGTCGCAGCCCGCGTTCTTCAGGGCCTCGATGATCCAGGGCTCGATCTCGTCGGCGAACTCGGTCAGAGCCACGTCCTCTTCCTCGATCTCGCGGTAAACGTCGATGTCGTAACCCGTGAGCATCTTCGAGAGGCGTATGTTCAGACCGCCCTTACCGATGGCCAGCGACACCTGGTCGGGCTTGAGGTAGACCGAAGCGGTCTTGCGTTCCTCGTCGATGGTGATGCTCGAAATCTTGGCGGGGTTGAGCGAACGCTGGATCATGAGCTGCGGGTTCGAGGTGTAGTTCACCACGTCGATATTCTCGTTGCGAAGCTCCTTCACGATGGTGTAGATTCGCGAACCCTTCATGCCGACGCATGCGCCTACGGGGTCGATGCGGTCGTCGTACGACTCCACGGCCACCTTGGCGCGCTCGCCCGGGATGCGCACGATGCTCTTGATGGTTATCAGACCGTCGAAGATCTCGGGCACCTCCTGCTCGAACAGACGCTCGAGGAACTGGTTGGCCGTACGCGACAGGATGATGCGCGGCTGGTTGTTGTTCATCTCCACGCTCTTGACGATGGCCTTGATCGTGTCGCCCTTGCGGTAGAAGTCGCTGGGGATCTGCTCGCTCTTGGGGAGGATCAGCTCGTTTTCCTCGTCGTCGAGAATCAGCACCTCGCGCTTCCATACCTGGTACACCTCGCCCGTTATGATCTCGCCCACCTTCTCCGAATACTTCTCGTAGAGGTTGGCTTTCTCCAGATCGAGCAGGCGCGAAGCCAGATTCTGACGCAGCGACAGCACGGCGCGGCGGCCGAACTGGTTCATCATGATCTGGTCGGTGTACTCGTCGCCCACTTCGTAGGTGGGGTCGATAGCCTTCACCTCCGACACGCCGATCTGCGTGTTGGGGTTCTCGACGGCACCGTCCTCCACCACCTCGCGGTTGCGCCAGATCTCGAGGTCGCCCTTCTCGGGGTTGATGATGACGTCGAAATTCTCGTCGCTCTCGAACTGTTTCTGCAACGCGTGACGGAACACATCCTCCAGAACGCCGATCATGGTCGACTTGTCGATGTTTTTAAGCTCCTTGAACTCAGCGAAGTTGCTGATAAGATTTAAGTTTTCCATTTTGTATTGCTCTTTATTATCTTTTATCTTTGAATATTATTTTTGTGCAATTGTATGGTTTGCATATGTGTGCCATGTCGGTTCATAATCATCTGTTGCTTGATTTCCCCACATATCCCAATGGCTTCTGTTTCCTCTTGCAAATATCTCTAAAAATGGAGCTGATGAACAACTTTCGATCAATGAAATAAATTCATCCGGTTTTTTAGAATGTTCTCTTTTTATTGATCGAATTAAATTTACTTGCGATCGTCCGGCGTCGAGCGTTCTGTTTTTATTACCTTTAATACCAAATAAAAGTATTTCTGTTACATTCCTAAAGTAAAATCCGACCCCTCTGCCATCAGGCATACCATCTTTTCTAATTTTTTCCCAAATTATATTGGTTTTATATTCAAATCCCCATGCTTTCAAGACTTCCAAACCTTCTGGCAATAATGCATTAGGGACCCATAAATAAAGATGGCATTTTTCATCGGCTACATCAGCGACTGGCAAATGTTTTATCTCTTCCAACGTCATGGTACTATACCTGTTAAGACGTTTATGTTCTGGGGCTACTTTGCCTGTCCTGTTTTGGAATTGCCAAGGAGGATCTGCATAAATGGTTTTATATTTTTTCCCAGCAGTATAACTTTTGAAATCTGCTATAGTCTCTGATAATGTATTTTTCATATTAATATCCTTCTATACAAGATTTCTTAATCCCAATTGCTAAAATTGGACATCCTCCATTTCTGCGAGACTTAAGCCTATACTCTAATTTACCCATCCATGTGGTACTGGCTCCGTATTTGGACATGATTGATTTGCCGAGTTCTCTAAAAATATCATTAAGTTCTTTAGATCGTGTTACTATAATTCCGACTTCAATTAATCCGCAATCAAAGTATGTCCTCATTGCGAGCAGATCTCTATCAAATGTTTGATCTTTACTATTCCATTCTAAATCGAATGCGACTTTACCTTTTATGAAATCAATATTGTGTCCGTCAATATATCCCTTTATTATTTTTTCATCAAATGGCGTTTCATCAAAACGACCTCGTTGATTCTGTTTTCTTGGATATAACTTAACTAATAAATCTCCAGTTATTCTGATTTCTCGCCAACCTAAATTATATAATATATTATCAAATTTTTTAGGGATAGCAGTCTCATTACCACCTGATGTAATTATATCTTCAGTGGAAATCGATAGTTTCTCCAAGCATTCCTGTATGTCGTTCCACTCCTCGGGAAATGCTTCATGTAATATTTCAATAGCATGCCCGTAATTGTGAAACTCGAATTTTTGTAAAAGCTCGTCTTTTATATATGTAGAAATATCTTTTGTCATCAGGTGTCCGTAACGTTAATATATTGCCGATTTTATTTGAAATCGAGATACTCTTTGGTGTACTTTATCTCGTCGAAACCGTAGGTGCGGGTCACGGTCACCGTCGCCTTGCGTTTCTTGCCCTCCACGGCCTGCTTCTCTTCGTACGACACCGTGATGCCCTGCTCGGTCGCCTCGTCCAGACGGGCGAGGATCTTCACGCCGCTCAGCAGCAGCACCTCCACGGGCGAGCCGATCAGTTTGCGGTACTGGCGGATGTTGGTAAGCTCCGAGCCGATGCCCGCCGATGCCACCGTGAGCGAGAAATCTTCCTCGTCGCGGTCGAATTGCGCCTCGATGGCGCGGCTCAGTTCGGCGCACGCCTCGATGGTAACCGACGTGTCGCTGTCGATGAGAAGTTCCACTTCATTCGCGGGCGAGCATTTGCAGCTCACCGTAAACATGTCGGTGCCTTCCAGTTCGCGGTCGGCCGTCTCGATTATTTTTGCACAGTCTATCATGGTTTCCGTCGGTTATGATTACGAAATAAGGGGACTCCGTGTCCCCTTATTCTCGATTCGCTTTGCAAATGTAGTGAAAAAAACGGTTATAAACGAATATTTTACGAAAAAAATGCGGTGCGGCGGAAATATTTTATGTAGGTCGACGGAAAAGTCCGAGGTTGCGGGGGCGGGGGTGTAGTTTGCGGTGCGGGCGACGGCGGCGGAATGACGGCGCATTTCAGTGTGCCGTAAATCCGTTCGGCCCGCGCAGGACCATAAAATAACCGCCCGAATCGTCGGACGGTTAAATATCGTGCGTATGTATGTCGCGGCAGAGATGCGGCGACGGCTCCTATTTGCGCTTCTCCTTGGCCTCGATGCACTCCGTGGCATGCGGAACGCGCAGCAGACGCTCCTTGGGGATGAGTTTTCCCGTGGTCTTGCAGATGCCGTAGGTCTTGTTCTCCACGCGCACCAGAGCCAGTTCCAGATTGCGGATGAACTTCATCTGGTGGGCGGCGAGCCGTCCCGTCTCCTCCTTCGAGAGAGTGGTGGCGCCTTCCTCCAGCACCTTGAACGTGGGCGATGTATCCTCCGTATCGTTGTCGCTCGAATGGGTTATGTTCGAGCGGAGCAGCTCGTAATCGGCCTTGGCCTGTTCGAGTTTCTTGAGAATTATCTGTTTGAACTCCGCCAGATCGGCGTCGCCGTATCGTACTCTCTCCTCTTCCATAGTCGTAAAATATTTAATGTTGCTGTAATAAAGATAAGGCATTTTTTATGAACTGCCAAATCTTTATTCCAAAAATATCGGCAATCACGCCTGTACGCGCGTCACGGCTATGCGCAGCGGTTCGTCGTCGACGTCCGAATCGACTACCACGGCGCCCTGCGGCTCGGCTGCGGCGCGCACTCCGACGGCGAGGGTCTGCGATGCTATGTAGTCGGCGAAATGCTCGACGGCACCCGCTACGACGGGCTTCGACTCGATCTCCACGCGGATCTTGTCCGTCACCTCGAATCCCGAGTCCTTGCGGATGTTCTGTATGCGGTTTATCAACTCGCGTGCCACGCCCTCGCGGCGCAACTCGTCGGTGACGGTGATGTCGAGCGCCACGGTGAGCTTGCCCTCCGAAGCGACCAGCCAGCCCGGCATGTCCTCCGACGTGATCTCGAAATCGGCAGCGGTAACCGCGATCTTCTCGCCCCCGAGGTCGAGCAGGGTTTCGGCCGACGACTCTATCTCGGCTATGCGCTCCTGCGAGAAGGTGGCCGTGAGAGCCGCTATCTGCTTCATGTACTTGCCGTACTTGGGGCCGAGGGTCTTGAAGTTGGGCTTTATGCGCTTGGTTATGATTCCCGTGGTGTCGGTCAGAAGCTCGATCTGTTTCACGTTCACCTCGCTCATAATGAGTCCCTTCACTGCCTCGATGTGACGTGCCATGTCGCGGTCGAGCACGGGCACGAGTATCTTGGTGAGCGGCTGGCGCACCTTGATGTTCACCTTGCGGCGCAGGGCGAGCACCATCGACGACACGCGCTGCGCTATGTCCATCATCTCTTCCAGCTCGCGGTCGATCGATGATTCGTCGGCCGTCGGGAACGCTGCGAGGTGGACCGAACCGTCGGTGTGGCGGCCGCTCACGGCGTTCAGGTCGGTGAAGATGCGGTCGGCCATGAAGGGCGCGAACGGCGCGGCGAGGGCCGCCACGGTCTCCAGACAGGTATAGAGCGTCTGGTAGGCCGCCAGCTTGTCGTCGCTCATGCCGCCGCCCCAGAAACGCTTGCGGTTGAGGCGGACGTACCAGTTTGAGAGATTCTCGCCCACGAAATCCTGAATGGCACGGGCCGCAGGGGTGGGGTCGTAATCGTCGAGATACTCGGTGACCTCCTTCACCAGAGTGTTGAGCAGCGAGATGATCCAGCGGTCGATCTCGGGGCGCTGCGCGACGGGGATCTCGGCCTCCCGGCCCGTGAAACCGTCGACATTGGCGTAGAGGGCGAAGAACGAATAGGTGTTGTAGAGCGTGCCGAAGAACTTGCGGCGCACCTCGTCCACTCCCTCCTTGTCGAACTTCAGGTTGTCCCAGGGCTGCGAGTTCGATATCATGTACCAGCGGGTGGCGTCGGCGCCGTAGGCGTCGAGCACCTCGAACGGATCGACGGCGTTGCCCAGACGCTTCGACATCTTGTTGCCGTTCTTGTCGAGCACCAGACCGTTCGATATGATGTTCTTGAATGCCACCGAATCGAAGAGCATCGAGGCTATGGCGTGCAGAGTGAAGAACCATCCGCGCGTCTGGTCGACACCCTCGGCGATGAAGTCGGCGGGGAACACCTCGCCGAACTTGTCGGCGTTCTCGAACGGATAGTGTATCTGGGCGTAGGGCATGGCGCCCGAGTCGAACCACACGTCGATTAGGTCGCTCTCGCGCTTCATCGGCTCGCCCTTCGACGAGGTGAGCACGATGCCGTCCACATAGGGGCGGTGCAGGTCGATGTTGGCGGTCGAGTAGTTCTCCTTAGACATGTCGCCCACGCGGAAGTTCTTGTACGGATTCTCGGTCATGTTGCCCGCGGCGATACTCTTCTCGATCTCGGCCACGAGTTCCTCCACCGAGCCTATGCACTTGATCTCCGAGTAATCCTCGGTGGCCCATACGGGCAGCGGGGTGCCCCAGAAGCGCGAACGCGAGAGGTTCCAGTCCACCAGACCCTCCAGCCACTTGCCGAAGCGGCCCGAACCCGTCGATTCGGGTTTCCACTTGATCGTCTTGTTGAGTTCGATCATGCGCTCGCGCAATGCCGTGGTGCGGATGAACCACGAGTCGAGCGGATAGTAGAGCACCGGTTTGTCCATACGCCAGCAGTGGGGGTATGAGTGGGTATGCTTTTCGATCTTGAAGGCCAGCCCCTGCGATTTGAGCATCACGGCTATGTCGATGTCCAGCGTGGCGTCGTCGGGACCCAGCGTATCGTCGTAGGCGTTCTTCACGTAGCGGCCCGCGTATTCGCCGTACGAGGCGGCGTCCACGTTGCTCTTCACGAACTCGGGATCGAGATCCTCCAGAAGGAAGAAACGGCCCTTGCGGTCGACCATGGGTTGGTTCTTGCCCGCCTTGTCGACCATGAACAGCGGCGCTATGCCCGCTATCTTGGCCACGCGGTCGTCGTCGGCGCCGAACGTCGGCGCGATGTGCACGATTCCCGTACCGTCCGAAGTAGTTACATAATCGCCGATTATCACGCGGAACGCGTCGCCCTGCGGCGTCACCCACGGAATAAGCTGCTTGTAACGCACGCCCTCCAGCTCGGGTCCGAGCCACGTCTTGTCCTCGACTTCGAACGTGCCCTCCATCTTCTTGGTGAAATAGCTGCCCACGAGAGCCTTGGCCAGAATCACGGTCTGCGGCTCGTCGGTGTAGGGGTTGCGGCACTTCACGCGCACGTACTCTATCGCGGGACCTACGGCCAGCGCGGTGTTCGACGGCAGGGTCCACGGAGTGGTGGTCCATGCGAGGAAGTAGAGCTTGCCCTGCACGCCGTCGAAGAGCTTCTCGCTGCGCTCGTCGCGCACGATCTCGAACTGGGCGGTGCAGGTGGTGTCCTTCACGTCGCGGTAGCACCCGGGCTGGTTCAGCTCGTGCGTCGAGAGGCCCGTGCCCGCCGCGGGCGAGTAGGGCTGGATGGTGTAGCCTTTGTAGAGCAATCCTTTCTCATACAGTTTCTTGAGCAGGAACCACAGCGTCTCGATGTATTTGTTGTCGTAGGTGATGTAGGGATCGTCGGTATTGACCCAGTAGCCCATCTTGTGGGTGAGGTTCTCCCACACGTCGGTGAACTCCATCACAGCCTTGCGGCAGGTACTGTTATATTCCTCGATCGAGATCTTGCGTCCTATGTCCTCCTTGGTTATGCCGAGTTTTTTCTCCACACCCAGCTCGACGGGGAGTCCGTGGGTGTCCCATCCCGCCTTGCGGTGAACCAGATACCCCTGCTGAGTCTTGTAACGGCAGATCACGTCCTTGATGGTGCGGGCCATGACGTGGTGGATGCCCGGCATTCCGTTGGCCGAGGGGGGACCCTCGTAGAACACGAATGCGGGATGACCCTCGCGCGTAGAGATACTTTTGTGGAACGTATCGTCGGCGTCCCACTTCTTCAAAACCTCCTCCGCCACCTTCGGCAGATCGAGACCTTTGTACTCGTTGAACTTCATAGTAGGGGTTATGTTAATTTTCGTTATAAACCGTTGTTCGGGGTGGGACGGGCTCGTCGCCCTGCCTGCCCTTCGCGGCGTTCGGTATTGCGAATGCGCCGCTTCTGCCTCCACGAGGGAGGTAAATCGTGCAAATATAGGAAAATAAACGGAAGTTTCAAATTCCGACCCGAGCGGCGTGTGCGGCGGGGCGTCGGGAACCCTCCGCGCGGGAGCGGCGGGGAGGGTCCGCGGCGGGGCGAGGCTACGGCTCGCGCGGCTCCAAGGAGCCGCAAAATATCAAGATCAGATACAGAATCCTGTATGGATAGTTCCGTATTTTTTATATCGGGCCTTTGTGGCCGTTCTTTACCGTCATGATTATGACGCAGATATACCTAACGGCACGGCATGCGCGATCGGAGCGTATGATCGTTTTCGTGCCGCAGTCAGCATTTGTCGGTCATGATCTTCAGAATCAGGCTGTCGGTTTCGTTCATGCCGTCGCGGCCGATGGCGGTCAGGTTGCTGATGCACTTGTCGACGTCTTCGTCGATGATGCCCTCAAGTTTCGATACGCAGCGGTGCTCCATGGCCATCATGGCCGAAAGCACGGCGGTGGATACTCCGCTCGCCAGTTTCAGCGCGCAGCTGGGCTTGGCTCCGTCGCATATCATGCCCGTGAGGTTGGCTATCATGTTCTTCACCGCCATGGCCACCTCGTCGTAACCGCCTCCCATAAGGTAGGTTATGCCGCAGCTCGAACCCGACGCCGCCACCACGCAGCCGCACAGCGCCGACAGGCGGCCGAGGCTCTGCTTGATGTATATCACCGTCAGGTGGCTGAGTGTCAGCGCGCGGATCATCTGTTCCTCCGTCGCGCCGCACTCCTGACCGTAGACGACCACGGGCAGGGTGGCCGTTATGCCCTGGTTGCCGCTGCCCGAATTGCTCATTACGGGGATCATGGCTCCCGCCATGCGGGCGTCGCACGCGGCGGCAGTGTAGGAGATTATACGTGAAAATATGTTGTCGCCCAGTATGTTTATCTCGCGGTCGCCGCGCAGCGTCTTGCCCAGCGAGTGGCCGTAGTCGGAGCGGAACGCCTGCTCGGCGGCGGCCTTGTTGAGCCGCGCGGATTCGAGTATGAACCTTATCTCGTCGATCGGCGCCGTCATGGCGAAATCGTAGACGCGCCGCAGGGTGAGCTGCGTATCGTCGTCGCATTCGCTTTCGCCGCCGCATGCACGGCGCTCTTCGATGACTTCGCCGTCGCGCAGCAGGCAGACGAAGTTGGTGTGTCCGCCCGATATTACGGCCGTAGCGCGGTGCGCAGAGGCCGAAACCTCCGCCTCGATGTATAGCTTTTCGTCGATATCCTTTTTAAGATCGACCGAGATGCGTTTCTCGTCGATATATCTCTTTCCGCGCTCCACGGCCGCCGCATCGGCGTCCTTGAGCACTTCGAGGCCGTATTCCGAACGGCCGACCAGGGCGCCGAGCGCAATGGCGATGGGCAGGCCTATCATGCCCGTTGCAGGGATGCCCACTCCCATGGCGTTTTTCAGTATGTTGGCGCTCAATCGCACCTCGATGCGCTCGGGCTCCGCCCCGAGCAGTTCGCGCGCCCGCGCCACGCACAATGCCACCGCAATCGGTTCGGTACAGCCTATTGCGGGTACTACTTCGCGTTTTATGAGTGCCGCGATGGCCTCGCGTTCAGTTTTCGAAAACATGATTCTGTCGTTTTACAGAGCAAAAATAGTAAACCCTTTTCAATGGCGCAACCCCGCGGAGGTCGGGAAGGGCTATTTTCGGGATTTTTTGCGCGGGCGACAGTGCGCTGTCGGCGGGCGTAGCAGGCCCTCGTCGGCCGACCGACGCTTTGCGCAGAAAACCGAGCGCGGGGACGCGGGTATTTGCTGTTGTCGGCTAAATGGATGTATATTAGTGTGTAACGGCTTTGCGTGGTGCGTTGAGGCGTGGCGAATGCGCTTTTACGGCATAATTTTTAGGCGAAAAATTTGCAGGATTCGAAAAAACTCCCTACATTTGCACACGCTTTAAGAGATAAAGCCGAATGATGGTGCCATAGCTCAGTTGGTAGAGCAAAGGACTGAAAATCCTTGTGTCC
>CAUHCL010000009.1 GCA_959604655.1 uncultured Alistipes sp.
TATTCTGGACCATAATTTATCTTTTTTGAAATTTTTGAAATGGGCTCCAAGACATCTGTCATTACCTATTTCCAATCGTTTTTGTGTACATATGCTACATATAGGATATATTTTGCACTCTAAACATTCCGGATTGGAAAAACGGCTTTTCATCCGTTGATAATAGCGGTCATTGTATTCTATATGTCCATCTTCTTTTAATATTCCTTCTCTATTTTGTTCCGTAAATTCACGAGCGGTACATTGAAATACATCTCCATTATAATTGATAACGAACGAGTTTTTCCGATCGGCATAACAGCGGCTTGCATCAATTGCAGATTCATAATATTTGCCGCCTATTTTTATCACTTTATTTTCCAGATTTTCGATGATTCTATCTGTATCCGAACTGTCTTCATCCTGCCACACGTGTTGGAATGAGACTTTCATTGATGTTCTATATCGAGTAAGCAAATCTTTTATATCTTCTATTAAATATTCGAATGAAGCCGCTGATTTCCTGGTGTAATTGCATCTTACCGTTACGGTAAAACCTTTTGATAAAGCGTACTTAAGATTTGTTAATGTAATATCATACGTTTCCTTTCCGCTGAATGTCTTTTTTACCGAATTATGCATTTGGCGATCACCATCAAACGGAATTTGGAATGAGATTTTACGATTGTATTCGCACAACTTATCACAGACTTCATTAGATAATAAAACCGCATTCGATGTGAATCCTAACGTTAAATCAATATCTTTTTCTTTACATAGGCTATCGGCATATTTGATTAGAGGGTCGACGCAGAATTTAAAACCTAAAAGAGGTTCTCCTCCGAAAAAACTTAAATGAAGAGATTTAAGGTTTGATTTTCGGGTAATACTCGACAATAGTTTTTTTATCGATTCAATAGTTTCCTGCTTCATATTACTATGTGCAAGATGTTCTTCATAGCAATACCAACATCGCAGATTACAGTTCATCGTTGGATTTATTGTTATGGAAATTTCGTTGTCATTATCAAATTCTTTTTCAAAGAATTTAATTAGAGTTTCGGTCTCATTCAGATCTTGCGGTACAATAAATTTCTTCTCTTTCAGATAGTCATACAACGTCGGATGAATATTCTGAATATCATTTATATTATTTGTGTGCTCCCTAATAAGTTGAACTATTTCGTGAACACATATCATCATTGAATCCGAAGCGGTATTATAGACAATATGTTGATCGGCATTGTCTATAAAAATGGTATATTTACTAAGTTTCATAATAATAGATTTAAAGGGGCATCCCTAACTGAAATTAGGGATGCCTTGGTTTAATTACGGCAAAATAGTTACGAATTCTGCCGAATTAGGTTTGCATTTGCATATGCAATTCGTGTTGTCGCAGCTCTCACCTTTGTTCTTTGTTTCCGAGCAATTTTCGTTTCCGCATTCCCCGGTTTTGTTTTTTACTCGGTCATTGAATTCAGATACTGCACAAACATCTGCAAATCCTCCTAACAGATGGCCCATTTCGTCTCTCTTGAGAGGCCGAATTTCCTCTGACAATGTCAGATTCTTTTTTTTGTTCTCCATAATTAAAAAGTGAATTAGTTAAATTGAGTCTACTCTTTTTAGGATTTTCGACAGCCTCCTATTTATATTCGTTTCGTATCTGTTGGAGTGTGCGCGTTCGGGCGATGGCACGGCGGCCTCGGTAGTTGTCGAACGAGTAGCCGAGCGACATGGTGAGGTAGCGCCGCGAACGGTGGCGCAGGAAATCGCGGTAAGAACCGTCGAAGTTCCATGTGCAGACCTCGTTATCGTTGCTCACGAGGCCGTTGCACTCCATGCTGAGGCGCAGGCGTTTTTTACATAGGCTCTTGTAGAGGGTCGCATGAAGGGCATAGGTCGCGTTGTGGCTCCATTCGAGCTTCCTGCGTGCCGACGCGGCATGGAAGTATAGCTGCATGCCGAAGCCGTCGGTAAATTCGATCGAATTGTTGAGAAACACCTCGGCGATCCGCGATCGGAGCGTCTGCCCGTAGTACTCCTTGCGCCAGCAGGCCCCGTAAACCTCCCAGTTGATGCGCCACCAGCGGGTGAGCGGTCCGGCGTAGGAGATGCCGAGCGAATGGTTGGAGGTGGAGGCGCAGTTCTCGGGCATCGTGTAGCTCTGCCGCGGATCGGCGGTATCGACGAAGGTACGCAGCTGCACGAGGTCGGCGCCGTGCGTATAGGTGTAGTAGAGCGACCACCGCTCACGCATGGTCAGCGTGACAGTGAGGTCATAGCCCCGCGACGGCGCGAGCATCGGATTGCCTATGCTGTAGCGAAACTCGCTCTCGCGGACCTTCAGGGGCGACAGCTGCGTGTAGGGAATCCGGCCGTAGTCGCGTGAATAACCGATCTCGATCGAGGTGCCCCGCTCCTCGTCGATTGCATAACAGGCCGTAAGGTCGGGGCACAACCGCCAATACTCCTTGCGGCGCCAACTGTCGTCGCCGAGGGTGAAGTGGTCGACCCTATCCCATTGCAGGCGCAGCCCGCCGACCAGTTCGAAGCGTCCGGCGGACCACTCGCCCTCGGTATAGACGGCAGCACCGTCACCGCGGTAGCGGAAGCGGCTCGCCGCAGGTCCGACATCGGGATCGACGAGCAGCGTGCGGCGCCTGAGGTTACGGCGGTAATACTCGACGCCGACATAGAGCGTCATGCGGTCGGAGAATGACTCCTTTAGGTCGATCTGCCCGCGCAACAGCCCTGTGCGAGGTGTAATCCGCTCGGTGGAGGTCTCGGCAGCCTCTGCGTCCGTCTGCTCGGCATAGCGATAGGATTTGTCGGTCGCGTAGTGGAGGTAATCGAGGTCGGCGGTGAGCTCCGAACCCTCGTCGTCGAACTGGTAACGGTAGGAGGCCGCTACCTGCCAAGCCCGCGCTGTCAGATCGCCGCACGCGCGGTATCGGGAATGCGATACCGAAGTCGAGGTCGGGTCTGCATGCGATGCGCTGACCGAACGTATATCTGGAGCGCTGATAACGTAGTTGAATCCCCCTGTCAACCCGACACGGTGTCGCGGGGCGATTTCGCAGACCAGGTTGAGGCGCTCGGAGAGCGTGTGATGACGCGTACGCTCATCCTCGGACGAGACTATGGACGACTCCGTATCGTCGAGGTCGATTCGCTTGGCATATTCGTGCAGCTCGTCGAAATAGGAATAGGAAAGGTAGTTGTATAAACTGGTCTTGCCGTAACGCATGGACAGGGGCATCGAAATGCCTGCATCGCCGAATCCGTTGTCGCGCATACCTGCCGAGCCTTGGAGCGTACCCCGCCAGCCACCGTCGGCGAGCGGGCGCAGGGTGATGCGCATCACGGCGCCTCGTTCGGCGAAACCTTGGTCGCCGGTGGCGTTCCGGCGGATCTCGACCGATCTGACGCTCTCGGCCGGCAGGGCCTTCAGTTCGTCGGGGGTTGCGGGACGGTTGTCGATGTAGATGGTCTTGATTGCGCGTCCGTTGACCTTGAAGGTGCGGTCCTGTTCCTGACGCAGGCCGGGCAGTAATACGATCGCCTCGTTCAGAAAGCGGTCGCGCGCCAACGGGTTGCCCGCCATTGAGACGATCAGGCGTCCCGCCTTACGCTCGATGAAGCGCGAAAGAACCGCTACCTCCTCAATCGGATTTGTGCGCGGCACGAGCGTCACGTCGCACACTGTCTCGGCCTCATGCCGCTCAAGCGGCACGAGCACCGTTTCGTAGGCCAGATGGGCGCATTCCAGCAGCAACCCGCCCTCGGTGTCGGTCGAGAGGCTGTAATGCCCCAGCGAGTCGGCGACGACACCCGCCACGATCGTGGAGTCTGAGGCCCGCCGCAGGCTGATCGTGCAGTAGCTCACCCCATCGCCATGATCATCGACAATGCGCCCGCGAACGAGCAGTGCAGGAGGTCGGGCCTGCATCGCAGCCCCGAGCGCGAGGAAAAACACCAGACAAATCAAGTTTGTTATTTTCATAGTTCATTAAAATATTGAATAATTTTTAGTTTGAACAGATACTCGTATTTCGCCTGCAAGAGCTGCGATCGGGCTTTGACGGCCGCCGTGAGTGCAGCGTTGTAGTCCGTCACGGAGGCTACGCCGAGGTCGTATTTGCGGCCGATCTGTCGGAAGGCCTCTTCGGAGGCTGCGACGTAACGCTGCGCCCCAAGGTAGCGGCTCCATGCCGTGCGGGCGTCGATCGAGGCCTGCGTCACCTCACGCGTCGCCTGCTTCTCGGCCGCAAGCAGGGCATACTCCGCGCGACGCAGGGCGAGCTTCTGCCGCTGCACGTTCTTGCGGGTCGCCAGACGCCCGAAGAGAGGGACGTTGAGCGAGAGCGACACGTAGCTGCTGGCGTTGTCGCGGTACTGCTCGAAGAAGGGATAGGCCTCGTAGCGGAGGGTGCCGTCCGGATTTTGGAACATCTTCTGCCGGGCATCCGAATAGCTCGACCCGTAACCCGCTGCGAGCGAGAGGGTAGGCCAGTAGGCAGCCCGGGCGATCTGAAGGTCGCGGCATGCGAGGTCGATGCCCACGCGTGCCACCTCCACCTCGGGCAGCGCCTCGGCGGCGGCGCGCAGCGCTGCGGGATCGTCAGCGGGGCTGCCGCAGAGTTCTCCGTCGTCGGGCACCACGGTACGGAACGACATCCAGTCGTCCACTTCGAGCAGCTGGCAGAGGTCGAGCCGCGCGACGTCGTAGGCATGACGCGCCGTCAGCAGATCGTTCTCGGCATCGGCCAGCTGCGACTGGATCTGCAAGAGGTCGGCCGCCGTCACCTTGCGGGCCTCGACCTTCTTGGCGGTCTTCTCTTCCTGTACCGTCAGTTCAGCGACGACCTGCTCCGCATCACGGATCGTCTCCTCGGCGCACAGCACCTCCAGATAGCGAGCCGTGACATTCAGCCGCACGTCGCGGCGCGTGGCCTCGGCCGTGAGCAGCGACGCACGCAGGTCGAGCTGCGCCCGTCGGAGGCGGAAACGATTCTTCAGTCCGCCGAAGAGCGTCGTGTTCGCACCTACGGAAGTGCTGGTGCCGCCGACGGTCTTGTTCTCGACAAACTCGTAGGTCGTGGGGTCGAGCACGCGACCCGAGGAGAGCGAATAGCCGCTCGATGCCGAAAGGTCGGGCGCATAGCTCCACCGCGCCTCCGAGAGGGCGATGCGCTTCTCCTCCGAGGAGAGTTCCTGCGTCTTGATCTCGATGTTGTGTGCGTAGGCATGGGCGATGCACTCCTCCAGCGTCCAGCGGCGCTCCTGGGCGCGGGCAACAGCAAAAGTGCATAGTGTCAAGAGGGCGAAGAGTGTGCGCATAGGCCTATCTGTTTTTGAAGAGTGATACCACGGGCTGGACGAAGCGTTCCAAAAGGCGCATATCCTCCGTGATGATCTCCGCCGTGCCGTCCATTTGCTGGATCATCGGCAGATGGCGTCCGTAGCTCGTCGTCATGCCCTCGGGGAATACCACCTCGGCAAGGTAGACGATCGCCGTGCCTGCGGAGGTCTGTACCTGGTCGGACACGGCCGAGAGCGCGCGGATGCGGCCGCGCAGCACGCCGAACTCCATGTAGGGGTAGCCGTTGAGCCGCACCTGCACCGTCTGCCCCGTGCGGACCTTGCCGAAGCCCGCCGAGGGGATCTGCAGGCGCCCGATCACCTCCGTCGCGCCGTCAGGGAGGATACTCGCCAGCCGGTCGCCGACCGAAACATGCTGGTTGGCGCTCCAATAGCCGATAAGGGTCACACGACCCGAAGCCGAAGCTTCGAGCAGATATTGCTGCCTCCATTGTGCGATCTGCGCCGCGAGCTGCTGGCGGCTTTGTGCCAACGAGCGTTCGTATTCGGCCCTCTCGTTCTCTTGCTGGAGCGCGAGCTCGACCATCTGCTGCTCCGACTGGATGATCTGCAGCTCGGTGGAGGTCAGCGAGGCGTCGAAACCCGCCTTGGCATTCTGCTTCGCAAGATAGCCTTGTGCCGTCGTCTCGTAATCGGCAGCGGAGATGACCGCCTCGGCCAGCAGCAGCGAGTCGCGCTCCAGCGTGCGGCGCCCGTAGTCGAGGTCTTCGACGAGCAGGCTGCGCTGCCGTTCGAGTTTGGCGTAGTACTCGCGGCTCTTGGCGATCTGTGCACCGAGGAGCTGCTTGCGACGGGCGATGTTGTCCACCGTAAGGTAGTGGCGGAAGTCGCGGCAGCGGCTCTGGTAGTCGGCGAAGGCCGGTTGCAATTCGCCCAAATCGTAGCGCCCGTCGAGCCACGGGGCTGCGGCCTGCTCTTCGGCGTTGAGGCACGCCGAGGCGGCGAGCAGATCGGCCAGACGCATCACGTCGCGCCACGAGGCTGCGGTGCGCAGCACGGCGACGAGCTGCCCCCGCGCGACCGCCTCGCCGTCCGCGACGCACAGCGTATCGATCGACCCGGCGTAGCGCGCGACAAGGTCGGCCGGAGGGTTCAGCGTGGTGATCGTCGCCGGTGCTTCGACCGTGTCGGGATATTTCACGAACCAGCAGCACACGAGGATGCCGCACAGGATCGCAAAAACCACCGTCAAGCCCCGCCGCACCACCCACGACGGTGCCCGGCCCAGAATCGCCTGGGCCTCTTCACTATAGAAATTATCTTGTCGGATCGGCATAAGCTTTTCTTTTAGTTCCCTAATTCCAGCTGGTTCTTGACCAGCTCGTAGTAATATCCGCGACGGGCCGTCAGCTCAGCGTGCGTGCCCTGCTCGACGATGCGCCCGTGGTCGAGGACAACAATGTTGTCGGCGTTCTTCACGGTAGAGAGTCGATGGGCGACGACTACGACGGTCTTGTTCTCGAAGAGCCGCTCCAGCCGCTCCATGATCGTGCGCTCGTTGTTGGCATCGAGCGAGTTGGTGGCCTCGTCGAAGAAGAGGTACTCGGCATCTTTGTAGGCCGCGCGGGCGATCAGTAGACGCTGTTTCTGTCCGACACTCAGGCCGTGGCCGTCGGCGCCGATCTTGGTGTTGTAGCCCAGCGGCAGCTCGTCGATGAAGGTGTCGATGTTGGCGATGGCCGCAGCGCGCCGCACGCGCTCCATATCGGGCCGCTCGTCCGCGACGCCGATATTGTTCGCGATGGTGTCGGAGAAGACGTAGCCCTCTTGCATGACCGTGCCGCAGGCCCGGCGCCAGCACGAGGCGCTGTACTGCGCGACCTTGCGGCCGCCGAGCAGCACCTCGCCCTCCGAGGGGGCGTAGAAGCCCAGCATCATCTTGAGCATGGTAGTCTTGCCCGAGCCGCTGGCCCCGACGATCGCAGTCACCCGATCGGCGGGAATCGTCACCGACACGTCATCCAGCGCCTTGGCCGAGTGGGGCCCGTCGTATCGGAAAGTCACGCCCCGGAACTCGATGTCGGCGTGGCGGGGAATCTCGCGGATGCGCTCCTCGTCGGCAGGCTCCTCGTCGTCCTTCTCCTGAATCTCCGAGAGGCGCTCCAGCGAAATCTTGGCGTCCTGCGTCGCCTGCACGAAGGAGATGCACTGCGAAAGCGGGGCGTTGAGCTGCCCGATGATGTATTGCAGGGCCATCATCATGCCGAGGGTCATCTCGCCCTCGATGACGGCCGAGGCGGCGAGGAACGAGATGACGACGTTCTTGGTCTGGTCGATGAACGTGCCGCCGACCTCCTGCGTCTGGCCCAGCACGAGGCCCTTGATCGAGACCTGGAACAGCCGCGCCTGGATGCGCTCCCACTCCCAGCGCTTCTGCTTCTCGCAGTTATTCAATTTGATCTCCTGCATGCCGTTGATAAGCTGCACGATGTTGCTCTGGTTGGCCGACGCCTCCTGAAAGCGCATGTAGTCGAGCTTGCGGCGCCGCTTCATGAACAGAAGGATCCAACCCACGTAAAGCGCGCTGCCCGCGATGAAGATGCCCAGAATCGTCGGATCGTAGCCACCCATTACGGTGCCGTAGATCACGAACGAGACGACAGCCATCGCCATGCTCAGCAGCGACCCCGTCAGAAAGGTCTGTATGCGGTTGTAGTCGCCGATGCGCTGCATGATATCGCCCACCATCTTCGAGTCGAAGAAGGCGATGGGCAGGCGCATGAGCTTCGCGAGGAAGTCGGAGATGAGCGAGATGCTGATGCGCGTGGTCATGTGGAGCATGAGCCACGAGCGGATCAGGTTGTTGGCCAGTTGGCCCAGCACCAGCACCACCTGCGCCACGAGGATCATCACGACGAACGGGAGGTTGCCCGTGCCGATGCCCTTGTCGACGACCGACTGCGTGAGGAACGGCAGAATGAGGCTCAGCACGCTGGCCGTGAGCATCGCCAGTGCCAGCTGCACGAGGTAACTCCTGTAGGGCCGCAGGTAGTGCAGCAGCTGCCCGAACCGCAGCCGCTTGTCCTCGTCGCCTCTTTCTTTGTAAAACTCGGGCGTAGGCTCCAGCAGCAGGGCAATGCCCTTGCCTCCGACCGTGCCGGGCAGGACGGCGGATCGACCGTCCTGCGGCTCGGAGAGAAGGGCCGCAAGACCGGGGCGTTCGCCGCTCTGCTCCCAGGCGCGGCGGAACTGCTCCTCATAGTACTTCAGCAGCCCCTGCGCCGGGTCCGAGACCCACACCCACCACTTCCCGCGACGGCGGGCGATGCGGTAGACCACCACGAAGTGCTGCTGGTTCCAGTGCACGATGCAGGGCAGCGCGGCCTGGTCGCGCAGCTGCTCCCACGTGATCTTGACGCCCGTCGAGCGCAGGCCGATCGACTCGGCCGCATCGCTGATGCCCAGCAGCGACACGCCCTCGCGCGTGATGTGGCACCGCTCGCGCAGGGTTTGAAGCGAATAGTGGCGTCCGTAGTGCTGCGCGACGATCCGCAGCGACGTTGGGCCGCAATCCATCGCGTCGAGTTGCTTGTAGTGGGGAAAAGGCATGGCTGTATGTGTTTATTCGAGTTCGATAGGATTGTATTCGATCGTCCAGTTGTCGCCGTCGAGGCGGAACCGGCCCTCGAAAAAGGCATTTTCGTCGTTGTTGTTGAAGGCCCGGTAAGGTTCTTCGTGGTAATGCTGCTCCATGTTGCGCCACTTGTGCCGCGACAGCTTCTGCACACCAGTTCTCGGTCGGAGAATCGCTTCGCGCGACGGCCGGATCGCCGTGCACTCGAAGCGGAACTGCGCCGTTTCCGCCCGAAGAATCAACCGGGCATACCCCTGAACAGCCATAGATTGGAGCCCAGCGGCAGGTCGGGCGTGAACCAAACGGTCCATTCGCGTCCGCGGACGACCGCGGTGGCCTTCATGCAGACATAACCCAAAATCTCCGCCGTCTCTTCCGCGACGTGCCATTCCGTCGTGTCGGACGATTCGTCGTAGCGGATCAGACGCTCCGAAAAAGGATACCGATGCTCCGACGAAAGCCGATGTTTCGTCAAATCTTCATAGACGGTCCCGATTCCGGGAAAGACGACGCTCTGACCGCCAGCGGAGCCTTCGCCCAACCGCGTTCGCTTTTCGTCGATCTGCCGGAGCACCGCAGGAAAACACTTGGACCACCGTGCTCCGACCTGCAGCACGACCTGCGTCTCGCTCCACCGCAGCGGATTCCACGCCTCCTTCTGATAGGAGTAGCGATAGGTGGCAACGAGGCGCGACGAATCGAGCACAACGGCGTCGGAAAGGCTGACGGCATTCATGATCAGGTAATTCCGATCCTTGAACACGTGGATGTGTTTCGGCTCGCTTTGCGCCCGGCTCTGCCCGAAGGCGAGCAGCGCCAGAATACACAGGTAGAATCGTATCATTCGAGAAAGGATAAGGGTTCTCCGAAACTTTTTTCGGAGAACCTTGTGTTTTAACCCAAGTTATCACAATGCCCGCCATTGGGGCAGCTCAGCTGAACCATAATAAGGGCCGTCTCAAGGTCCTCGACGACAAACACGCTCTGTAATTCAGGCGTAAAGGTGACTGGTTTGTCTCCTACATAGCAATGGCACAGATATTTGCCTCCCCGGACTTCATTCATCTGTTTTTTCGAGAGCTGCTGCGCAGCGAAATTCTTCATCGATTTCATAATCGTAATTTTTTAAGTTTAAGTTTTATAGGTTCGGACTTTTGCTTGTCGACGGAGCTCCGCAACCGCCGTTTTTCGAAGACTTTCCGTCTCTCGAAAAAGTTTGCTACTTTTGTGGTGCCTTTCTGCGTTTTTGTGAAACTTGTGAGCTGCTATACTCGGTTTTGCCTCCTCGCGGGAAGGCTTTTTATTTGCCGCGGCGGGCAGGGCCGCGGCGAATAACGGTCGGATAGCACGTATCCGTTACAACAGGTATTTCAAATCCGTCGCATCATACAGATCGGGCAGCCGTCGGTCGTCGACAAGGATCGTCGGCGTGCCGGTGATCCCGACCGCCCGGCAATAGTCCCGATGCCTGTCGAGGTCCTCGCCCGCCAGCGGATGAACCGCCGGACAGGGCGGCAGCTCGTGCCGCTCGTACCACACGCCGATGATGCGCTCGGTCTCGGGCCACTCGTCCGCAATTCCCGACGAGATAATCCGCAGAGCAACGTCGTGCGAGCGCCGGTCGCCTTCGTGCACGGCAAAAACAAGTTCGATCCGATAACCTTCCAATCCGACAAGTGCCCTATGGACCTTCGCGCACTTGGGACACGAGGGGTTCATCACCACCGTAATCGTGTGTTCCGCCTCGGCATAATTGCTGATCGGCATGCAGGAGCTGCTCTCCGCGGCCGCTTTCGGCTGCCGTTCGAGCAGTTGCCAGAAGAGCGCACTGTCGCTCAACAGCCGTTCGTGTTTATACTTTAGCCGATCCGTCTCCCGCACCCGCTCCGCCATGACGACGACCCTGCGGAGGGCCAGCACGCCGGCTCCGAACAGCAGACCGAAGAGCAGGGCGTCGACCGCGAAGGCCGTATCGGGCGCCAGCCGCCACGGCGCACCGAGCAGCACTTCGAGCGCCGCATCCGCCACCAGCACGGCGTCGATGGCCAGACACAGCGGGCACCACTTGCGGTGACGGATCTGCCACACGAGCGAGTAGCCGACCGTCGACAGCGCAAGCACATCGAGCCATAGGAAAATGGCGTCAGGGTTCGCAGCAACGAAGAGTCCCCAAAGGATCGAGGCGGCGAAGTAGACCGCCGACAGTTCACCGAGCGACACCCACCCGAAGAGCTTGGCTCCGGCCGCGCGGAAAACCTCGTTGCAGTCGGAGCGCCTGCCCATGCGGCAGAATCCCTGCGCGAGATGCGGGTCGAACGAGGCCTTGGCAACGATCACGAGCGAGACTGCGAGGCCCGCTGCCTTCACGAGGTAGCGCAGGCCCCCAAGTTCGGGCGCGCGCAGCGCCGCGACGGCCGCCACCACGACGAGCAGCCCCGCGAGCCAACGCCCCCACCTTCGGTCGAACGCATCCAGCCCCTGCCGGACCCGATAGAGCGGCCACGGCTCCTCGACGGTCTCGTCGCCCCTCTCGGCCAGCAGTACCGTCCCGTCCCACACGGCGCGGAAGGTGTCGAACGGAAGTTCGGCGTATCGGCCCTCGGCCGTGCGCAGGGCGATCGTCTGCCGCTCGCGGTCGAGCCGCTCGACCAGCAGGAAGGGATACTCCGCCTCTCCGGCCTTGACGATGAACGGCCCTCCGATCTCGAAGAGCTGTTCGAACTCCAGCCGGCATACCATATTGGGCACACGCAGCTCGTCGAGCGTATCGCTCAACGCCCGCACGCTGTGCGGCAACGCATGGCGGGAATACGCCTCACGGATCCGTAGCAAACTGATGCGGATATCCAGCTTCCGAAGTAAAGAATGTATTAAGGAGGGGATTGATCGATTCATAATCATGTGTTTTTATCTCAAGCTGAACTTAATCTTAAAGAGCACGGCAGCAGGCCGCAGGCGGTATGCGTAGAGGTAGTCGGTGATGTCGGACTGCGAAGCGGAACGGAAGACGCCCGTGTCGCAGAGGTTGCGCCCCTCGACCGAGTACTCGACCTTGCGGCTCTTGTAGGTGAGCGAGGCATCGAGGAAAAACATGTTGCGGTCCGAGCCTCCTATGGCGTCGTTGTAGCAGTGCTCGCCGCCGATGCGGCAGATGAACTTCTTGCGGACGATGAAGTCCACGGCGGCATTCTGGCGCACGACGTCGATGGGCCGCAGGGCGTTCCCGTCGACGCGACTTTGGCTGCGCGCATAGTCGGCCTCGTAGTCGAGCTTCACGGCCGCGGTGAAGCGCGTGTTGAACCCGAAGGCCGCCGTCGTACGGTCGTAGCGCGAGACCAGGAGCTCGCCCTGCCGCAAGACCTCGCTCCACGAGCGAGAGAAGCCGCCCGAGAAGTTGAATGTCGTGGCGATGCCGTCGAATCGCTTGCTCACCGAGGCCCGCAGGTCGTATCCGTCGGAGAGGTTGTCGCGCTCCACGGCCTCGATGCGCGCGAGCGATCCCTCGTAGGTTACGCCGTAGATCAGGTTGCGCCGCGTGCGGCGGTAGCTCGCATCCACCGACCCGAACAGCGCACGTATGGCGTTGCCGTAGGAGAGCGAGACGGAGTAGTTCTGCCCGCGGTTGCGGCTCAGGGGACCCTGCTTGCTCGAAATCTGGCGGTAATCGGTCATCACGTAGCCCGCATAGTTGTCGTAGAGCCCCCCGACGGTCTCGTTGTACGACGCGCGGGCCGAGGCCTTGAGGTTGTAGGTCAGATTGGACTGCACCGAGAACGACGGGGTGACGATCGCGTCGCAGCTCTTCTCCGTGCGGTCGCGCACGCGGTCCTCGCTGCGCAGCGTCAGCAGGTCCACGGGCACGTAGAGGCTCGCAGAGAAGCGGTCGCCGATGCCGTAGCGGACGCTCGGGCCCACGATGAGATCCGCACGCCGCCAGTAGATGTCGTTGCGGTGGGGTGACGCAGCATCGGCTGCCGCACCCTGCCCGTCGGTCGGCGCGAGCGCCGAGCGCATCCACTCGATCTGCGCGTTGATCGCGGCGTTGAGCGTGAACGACCAGCGTCCGAGCGTCCACGACGTGAAGGCCGAGTTGCGCGTGCGGAAGCGGCGGCTGTCGAGCGTCTGCAAGGCGCCGGCGGCCGCCCCGGGATCGTCGAAGACCTCGGGGTAGAGCATCGGCGCGATGCGCAGGGAGGTGGGCTGCGTCTCGTAGTCCGTCTCGGAGTGGAACGACAGCGCCCGACGGCCCGTGCGACGGACGTCGCGGAAGGTGTTGCGCAAGCTCAGGCGCGGCAGGCGGAAGCGCTGGTCGACGCGCTCCCCGGCGTTGAGCACCCGCCCTAAATCGTTGTCCCACCGCCCGGCGAAGGATAATTTCTCCTGCAAGTAGTGCTTCTCGGTGTTGGAATGCAACTGGATGTCTACGGCCGTGCGGTCCGTGCGGTGGAGCGTCGACGTGCGCTCGTCGACGACCAGCGGTGCGGCGTCGGGCAGGTAGTAGGTCGTCGTCGAGGCGCCTTCAGCCTGGCGGTAGTCATGGTGGTACTGCGCGTTGGCTGTCAGTTCCAGTTCCTTGCGCAACTTCGCGATCGAGTTAAGCGACACGGTGTGGATGTTGTTGTCCAGATAGCGGCGCTCGTCGACCGACGGCGTGGTCGGTGCGTGCACGCCCAGCATCGCGGAGGCCTCGTCCAGCCCGCCGTAGAAGCTCTTCAGCTCGCGCGCCACGTCGTCGCCCGTGTTGTTGGTCTTGTAGGTATCAAGGGTCTGGAAGCGGCGCCCGAAGAGCATCGCCGTGGCCTCGCCGCTCCACATCGCCGGCTTGTAGCCCCCGCCCAGCTGCATCGTGCCGTTCCACGTACCCTTGGCCGACTCCTTCAGCCGCAGGTTCAGCGCCGCACGGTCCGAGTCCACGAGCTTCTTCAAAGCCTTGATCGGCTGGTGGTTCTCGTAGACCTCCACGCGTGCGATGTCCTTGGCGCGGATGTTATTCGTCGCGATACCGTAGCGGCCGCCCAGCATGTCGAGGCCCTCGATATAGAACTTGTTGATCGTCTTGCCGTTGTACTTCACCTCGCCCGACTTCGAGACCTCGATTCCGGGCATTTTCTTCAGCACGTCGCCGATCGAGTGGTCGGCCACGTCGGCGTACTTCGACACCGTGTAACTCAGCGTGTCGGAGCGCCGCTCCACGGCCGGGGCCTTCACCGTCACCTCGCGGATCTTCAGCTCGGCGTGCTCCACGCGGAAGTCCACGCGCTGCGTGCGCGCGAGAATCCGTCGCGACTGCGGCGCGATGTTGAAGCCCGTAACCGTCACAAGCAGCGTGTCGGCCGAGCCCCGCCATTCGAGCGTGTAGCTCCCGTCGGCGCGCGAAGTCGTATAGCCGTACATCGTCCGGCGCGAAGGGCTTTGAAGCAGCACGTTCACCGGGTCTGCCGCCTCGCCTGTCCCGGCATCGACGATCATGCCGCTGATCGTCACCGTCTTCATAGGCGTTTGCGGTTGAGCCGCGGCTGGTGCGGCGGCGAGCAGAAGGACAAGAGTGAGCAGGTGGCGGGACATGGCGGGGTAGTCAGGGTTTATTCTAATTCAATGGGATTGTAGGGCATCTGCCAGTCGGCAGGAAGCCAGCCTGATTTGCCCGTTTCGGGATTTTTCTCAAAAATCCCGTCGTCGGGAGAAAATGGGTGGAGGAACGTCTTGGCCTCCAGTTCGCGGTAGGCTTTGCGCGTCATCTTCTTAGTCCGTGCCCGATAGTGGACGATGCTTTTACTGGGCTGGCGGATCTCCGTGGCCGTAAACTGAAAATAACCGCGGTCATCCTCCGCCTTCAGGATCAGTCCTGGCAGGCCGTTGAACTTCCACAATCCGCCGTCTACGGGAATCTCCAGCGTAAACCACACCCTCCATCGGCGTCCGGCATGCTCCGCCTCGGCTCTCTGACAGACATAGCCCAGGAGGGTCGTCGTATCGGGACAGATCCGCCAGGCGAAGTGCGGCAACGGCTCCTCGTATTCGAAGAGCTGGTTTTTGGCCGCATACAGCGAGTGGCGGTTGATGAACTTCCGTCGCTTCAGATCGCGGTACACTTCATAGTCGACAGCAACCTGATAGACGGCCCGAGGATAGGGATACATCTTGTCTTCACTGTAACCCAGATTAAAAAGCGTGCGGTTCATATTCTGGCGCCAGCGGATCGTGCTGTAGAACTTCTGAATCGAGTCGCCGACCTGCACGACGACCACGTCGTTGCAACGGAACTTGGCGATGGTATCCAACACGATCCGTGCGGAATAGACCACCTCCAGACGGCAACGATCCACCTCTGTCGAATCATTCAACATGTAAGTAGCCGCTCTGCTTTCGGTCAGCGTATAATGGCCTTCAAAGGGTTGCTGCTCCCTCAGTTTCTTCAATGCCGCCTGCCACTCGGGGCCTTGCAGCGGGCGACCTTGCAGCTGCGCCATGGCATCTGTTACAGCGGATAACAGCAGGCATAAGATAAATATTCGCATTCTGAGTAGGGATTGAATGTCGGTAGTCCAAAAGGACTACCGACACATGAAGTTCCTCGGATTAGCCGACGACGCAATCGTGAATGTTAGGATCGCCTCCGTTAGCACGGGCTTCGGTCTGCGCGTTGCCAGTAGCCGAAAGAATGTCGTTAGCACACCCGTAGGCTTTACGGGGAATGCCATTTTGATCCGTGTACGGGCACTCCACCGTGTAGGCCAGACCTGCACACTCCACGATTCCCTGACCGCCGTGGATGGTGTTCATCTGCTTCTTCGAGAGCTGCTGTGCAGCGAAATTCTTCATAGTTTTCATAGTGTTAACTTTTTAAAGTTTAGGGTTTATTGATTTGGACTTTTGTGTATCGTCGGATATTCCGATCCGCCGTTTTCCGAAGACCTTTCGTCTCTCGGAAAAGTTTGCTACTTTTGTGACGCCTTTCTGCGTGTTAGTTAAACTTATGAGCTGGCGGCTCGGTTTTACTTCCTCGTAGGAGGGCTTTTATATTATGATAGGCAGCCATAATACAAAACGTTTTTTTAGGAAACCTTTGACTTCAATTGGTCCAAATGATATTCACTTACAGCGATGATCACCGATAAAATAATACTTGCGAAAAGTCCGATTCCGATAATAGTCAATTGCCAATCCCAATACAAATCGTCGAACCCGATAGCGAAACATTCAGCCACAATCAAAAGATTGGGTATTAATGCTGAACGACAATTCGATCGTTTTATAAATAACATCTCATATATCGAAATAGAGACAATGAGTATTCCGTAATAGAACCATGCGGCATAAGTGGAAACATTGGGCCAAAAAATCAGACTGCATATCAATGTCGAGATAAAATAACCCAGCATGAGATTAGCATAATTAATTTCATATCGACCGAATGATATTCGGAAATGCAATTGCCGGCGTTTATAGCATGACACCACATAAAGCGATATGAAAACGCCAAACAATTTGATATAATCGATCATTAACATGCAGTCTGAGTTTAGCGATATTCTTTAAAAAGAAAAATATCCTATATATTCGGCTGAAGAGGTTCGAATGGTAATGCAGTAATTTCCCGAAGAAGTCGGAGCCGGTAAGTTGATAACCCATTCTTCTTCTGTATCGCAATTGTACGAACTTATGACCTGCCCCATACACGTTATCTGAATTGTTGCCAAGCCTTCCGGCTCGTCGAAATAAACTTCGATTTGGCCCGTTTCATTATCGAGTATCGCTGAAACAGCAATGGGGGTAACGGATCGAGTAATAGGATTGTTCTGATTGTTGTTTTGTGTTAGAATTATTGCTTCCCGCTCGTTATCCTCTTCAAGAAAACAACGATTTGCATAACATAGATTAAAGTAGAGGATAGCCATTCCTAATGACATAAGTGCGATTGTCTTTTTCATAGTAATTGAGTTTTGATTTATGGTTTAATACAAAATTATAACATAAATATCGATCTGTTGTGTCCCGACTATTACCCAAATACATCTCGTATAATATTGATATTTATGCAATTAAATAATTTTAATTACCCTGTTATTACATCGGCATATGCTATTGTAACATACCTTGTTGTCATATAGCGATTTATGAGATATTCCTTAATTATTGCGGATTTAATAGCGGACGAAAGTAGTATACACACAAAAAAAAGATGCCGGCATGAACCGACATCTTATAAGTAACTTTGTATTCCTATTATTTTTTCAGTGCTTCGTATTCTTGGCAAAGCATCCGATAGTGATCCTCTATTGCTATTTCTTCATTCGTAATATTCAATTTGTTTCTCAACAGAATCCGATAATTATAATAGGTTTTTTGCGATGTATTCATTACAAAACAGATTGCCGATTTGGATATATTCATCACAATCATGCAATACAAACTAAGCTCCTGATTGGAAAGCGAAGGGTACTTATGACGCAAATATTCGACGATTCCATGTGTTCGGGTATTCAATATATCTTGAAAGATCAACAATATCTCGTTCGTGCCTCCACTCTTGGTACCCCCGGCTTTATTTTTGGTAAGCAGCAATTCGATCTTACTATAAAAAGCCTCCTTATTATGTCCGTATTCAGCTGTCGTTTCAAGGATTTGTTTCAGAAACGAAATGCGACGATTTACCGATTCGTCATTGTTTCGTTTGCTGTGTTGCAATGTTTCGTATTCGTCTTTAAGTCCGGCTATTACGCTCCGATATTCGGTGATTTCTTGTTCTTGCTGCAGGATTCGCTTTTGTCTTCTGCCAATGAGCCACAAAAAGATGAAAAGCATTGAAACTAAAGCAATGATCGCTATATAAAATTGATATTTGTTTATGCGTTTCAGATATTTGTTGTGTATCGCTAACCGATCCGTTCGATATTTTGCCTGTAATTTCGGTATCGTGTGCTCTTTTTCTATAAAATAGAGAGAATCGCATAGTTTTAACGCCTCTTTATTATACTTGTAGGCATCCGAGAGATTATTCTTCGCCTTGCATAATTCCCCGGCCATATACACATACTCCATTTGAGCACGTAAAGTTTCATGCTGCATATTGGCCATAAGCGGGTTCAAATACAGCGAAGCACTATCGGGGAGATTTAAGCGCGTGTAAATATTACTTATAACGAAGAAATAACTTTGAGGAATTTTGTTTGCATTATAGGTAAAAGCCGCTTGTCGAAGAATATTCAATGCCTTGCGATAATCTCCATATTGATTTATAATACAAGCTGCTTTACTTTGCTCAAGGCCTAACAGCTGCATTGTGTCGCAAAGTTTTTTAGCAATATCTACCGATAGATCATAGTAATGTTCGTGACGTGCAAAATCGCGCTTAATGGACAGCAGCCCCAAAGCTCCGGAATATGAAATCAAGACATTTCGCATTCGTCCGGCTTGAGAAAAGTAATCTGCGGCTTCGATATATTTATCCGTGGCTGCGTCTATGAAATTTTGTGCTTCGTACAATCTGGCCAAAGCACCGGCAGTCAATCCTTGTAATGTGACATCGATAGAAGATTTGAGCAGCTCCTCGGTATGTGTGTACTGAATGACTGCAGAATCGAGGTTTCCAGCATTTTCGTAAACACGGCCTGAATAGTAATATGCAAGAGCACGGTCCTGTTTTTTCCCTCTATACTGATAAAACTTTAGCGCTTGGGATGTCAATGTATCTTTATCGACGTCGATATAATTCTTATCCAAAGCCTGTGAATATAACAATGCGTAACGGGCTTTACCATATCGGCTTTTAAGTGAAGAACGATTTATGCTTTCCAATACGCATAATGCGCTGTCCGGATATTCTTGCATTAAAGTCTCAGCCCTATATATGATTTCGAGACTTCGGGCATTATCCGTACAAGAATATAACAGGCAGATCGCAGCAATAACTATAAATAAATATTTGGACATACATGTAAATCTTGCCCAAAGATAATAAAAATAGCCGATCTTATACCTTAAAAGTCCAATATTCATTCATAGCTTGATAGATACAAGTTTTTAACTCTTCTCTTAAAGTAATCAATTCTTTACTTTTAAGAATTGCATCATTAAGTGTATATCTCATAAATATCTGTTCACAAATAGGCATAAAGCGTATGGCAAACTCTTTAAGCATGTCTTTGGAGAATAGCGATTCATACTCATCGAGCAAGATATTAAGAATGCAATAGAATTTTGAGAATTTGTAATCCTTTAATAAAGTATCCATCGCCAATTCATTTGCCAAATCATAGTCATTATTTCGATGTATCGACTTAGAGAATACTTCTCGAGCCAATTTATTCCTATTCTGAATAAATTGACAGTCCTTTACTTTGTTCGGGTAATTGATCTCTAAATACTTTGTCAGATATTCCTCGAAATCCGGTATGTTAATATTTCCCATATTGATTGTAATACAAAAAGCACGAACTCAACGTTGTTCGAATCCAGGTATCGCCAAACACCTACTCATGGAACAAATCGAGCTCGTGCACACCGCTGTTCGGTGTAATACACGAGCTTCGCTTGTTTATTCCCATGAGTTGAAATTGGCGATTTCGGATTCGGAATAAACAGCTAACTGCTATCTATCATATGTTCTTGCAGATGGAAAAATTAAATTCTCACAACCTGCGGCAAAATATTTTCCTACTTAATAGATCTCTTTAAATAATTACAGATGCAAATATAGCTAATTCTATGATCATTTGCTTTCATTTCAACATCTAAATATGTTGCAAATCGGGCTTAATATAATTTACTTTATCAAAATATAATCGAGTAGCATGTATTTATTCGTAATATTAATTTTTTTATGCTAATTTTGCGACTGAATGGGTTATTTGAATGCAGGACAAATAAAGTGATATAAACACTTTGTAAATTTACTTATCCGTTGCCTTTCCCATATCGGATTCTTCTAATCGATATGTAGTCAGCAACATAATCTTCTCTACATTAAAGATACGAATAAGCCGAGTGCAAAAGCAAATTTATTTTCGGTTTTGCCGAGGCGAAGTATCTAAGGCGAAGCCAAAGGTACTCATTATTTTCGACATATCATACCGCAGCACGTATTATTGCCCTCTCCCGACGGGGAATAGACGGGGATCGGCAGGCGCGGGCGAAAAAATTGCGCCGATTATTTTGCAATATGATTTTTTATGCCTACATTTGCACCACTCTTAAACGGAGTATTTTATCGGTCAGGAAGGATGGGTGAGTGGCTGAAACCACCAGTTTGCTAAACTGACGTACTCGAATTTGGGTACCGGGGGTTCGAATCCCCCTCCTTCCGCTCGGTGCAAGATGTACTTGATGCCGCAGGATATAAGGTCCTGCGGCATTTTTCATGCGTCCGACACGCACTCGATTCGGAGCGGCTCGCCCTAATCTCTGGTGTAGGAATACAACAGATTGACGCTGAACGAATCGCCTTTATAGATTTTCATCCCGTCGCGACCGTACTCTATCGAATAGAGAATGTCGAACACGCTCTTGGTGCCGCCCTTATAGATCTTATAGGTGTAAGAGCCTTTATCGGTGAGCGTTATGGTGTAGAGCGCATCGAACACCGACTCCGTTCCGCCCTTGTATACCGTCCACTCGTCCTTCTTGCAGCGTATGGTGTAGAGCACGTCGAACACGGTGTTGCCCTTGCCGTTATAGATCTTGTGCGTACCCTGCGGCATGTTCATTATGCGCACCAGATTGCAGATCAGGTCGCGATCGGTCTCGGGAATCGGCAGCTTGCGCCAATCCTGAGCCGATAGGGAAATCGCCCATGCGAGCGACAGGATCAAAAACAGAAATCTTTTCATGGTTCTATTCATTTTTAATTGGAATCATCTGCGGTTCGCCGACAGCGGCGAGAATGCGACAGCAGTCCGCCGCGCGGGGTGGCGGCGAACTGCCGACCTCGCGTCGCGAGGTCGAAACATTCGTCCGAAATATATCGGAAACATAACCTAAACCTTGTGCCTCAACGCGAGTTCGCGCTCCATATCCTCGATAGAGCATCCCATCTGCTCCATCAACACCAGAAGATGGTAGATCAAATCCGAGGCCTCGTATATGAAACGGTCTCGATTGCCGTCCACAGCCTCCACGACGCTCTCCACAGCCTCCTCGCCCACCTTCTGCGCGATCTTCTTCACCCCTTTTATGAAAAGTCTGGTGGTGTACGATCCCTCGGGCATGTCGCGGTGACGCTTCTGCACGACGCTTTGCAGACGGCGGACAAACCCTTCGTCCTCGGGTGTGTCGAAACAGCTCGTCGTGCCGCGGTGGCACACGGGTCCCGCGGGAGAGGCCTTGATCAACAACGTATCGCGGTCGCAGTCGGCATACACCGACTCTATGGCGAGGTAGTTGCCACTCGTCTCGCCCTTGGTCCACAAACAACCGCGCGTGCGCGAGAAGAACGTGACACGCCCCTCGGCCATGCTGCGGTCGAAAGCCTCGCGGTTCATGTAACCCAGCATCAACACCTTGAGCGTGACGGCATCCTGCACTATGACGGGCAGCAAACCATCGGCCTGCTTGGAAAGATTCAGTTCATCGAATGTCATAACCTTACATCTATATTACGTTTTTTCAACTCGGTTTTCAAATCTCCGACGGTGATTTCGCCGAAGTGGAATATGCTGGCGGCCAGTGCGGCGTCGGCCCGTCCCGCCGTGAGCACCTCGGCTATGTCGTCCACGCACCCCGCGCCGCCCGAGGCTATTATCGGAATCGACAACCAGTCGGCCAAACGGGCGAAAGTCTCGCACGGATAGCCCGAACGGGTGCCGTCGTGGTTCATCGAGGTGAACAGTATCTCGCCCGCGCCGCGCTCCTGCGCCTCGCGCGTCCACTCGAACAGCTCCCGATCCGTGGCCCTGCTGCCGCCGTGAGTCATCACGCGCCACACCCCATCCTCCGTGCGGCGGGCGTCAACGGCCACCACCACGAACTGGCTGCCGTAACGCGACGCCAGACGGTCGACGAGCGACGGATCGGCTATCGCCGCGCTGTTGATCGATATCTTGTCGGCCCCCGCATCTAAAAGCCGCGAGGCGTCGTCCATCGACGATATGCCTCCCCCGACGGTGAAGGGTATGTTTATGCCGTCAGCGATGCGCTCCACCAGCCGCGTGAAGGTATTGCGGCCGTCGCGCGTGGCGCTTATGTCGAGATAAACCAGTTCGTCGGCGCCGCAGCGGGCATAGTGACGCCCCAACTCCACGGCGTCGCCCACATCGCGCAGCCCCTCGAAATTCACGCCTTTCACAGTGCGTCCGTCCTTGACGTCGAGGCACGGGATTATTCGTTTAGCGACCATCTCTCTATATCCTTTAACGTTATGCGGTTCTCGTACACCGCCTTGCCAACTATCACCCTACGCAGCCCGAGTTCGTTCAGGCACTCGATATCGCTCATAGAGCTTATACCGCCCGACACGGTGAAGTCCACGCTGTCGTAACGGCGCTGCAAATCGGTATAAAGATCGAACGACGGGCCTTGCAGCATGCCGTCCTTCGATATGTCGGTACAAACCACCTGCTTCACGCCGTGAGGCAGGAACTCACCCACCATGTCGTCGACGCCGAGGCTCAGATCCTCCTGCCACCCGTTCACCGAAACGCGGCCGCCGCGCACGTCGACGCCGAGTATCATCCTCTCGCCGCCGAAACGCAGCAGCCATTCGATGAACAGCGCGGGTTCGCGGGCCGCGACGCTGCCCACTATGGCGCAGTCGGCTCCGTAATCGAACAGCGCGCGGAGCGAATCCTCGCTCTTGATGCCGCCGCCCCACTCTATCTCGACCGAAGCCCCCACGGCCATGCGCTCCAGCGTCTTCAGATTCTTCGGCGAGGCCGACTTGGCTCCGTCGAGGTCGACCACGTGGATGCGCCGCACGCCGCAGTCGGCATAGCGCTTGGCCATCTCCTCGGGCGAGGCGTCGTAAACGCGGCGACGGTCGTAATCGCCCTGCGACAGCCGCACGCAGCGGCCGTCGATGATGTCTATCGCGGGAATTATCTCTATTCTCATAATTTCAAAAAGTTTTCGATTATCCGCTCGCCCGCGTCGCCGCTCTTCTCGGGATGGAACTGCGTGCCGTAGAAATTCTCGTATTTGAGAGCCGCGCTGAACATCACGCCGTGGCGCGCGGTGGCTATGGTGTCGGGGCACAGTTCGGGGTAATAGGAGTGGACGAAATAGACGTACTCGCCGCCCTCCATGCCCTTGAAAAGCTTCGGTTCGAGATTGCCTATGCGGTTCCACCCCATGTGCGGCACCTTGGCGTCGGGGGCGGCATCAAAGCGTCGCACCCGCGCGTCGAACAGTCCGAGACACTCGGTGTCGCCTTCCTCGCTGCGGCGGCACATCACCTGCATGCCGACGCAGATGCCGAGTACGGGACGGCGCAGCGAGCGTATGACTTCGGGAAGCGCCGCGGCACGCAGATTGGCCATGGCCTCGGCGGCATTGCCCACCCCGGGCAGCAGCACGCGGTCGGCCGAACGTATGACCGACGAATCGGCCGTCACGACGAACTCGGCCCCCAGCCGTCGCAAAGCATTCTCCACCGATCGGAGATTGCCCGTTTTGTAATCTATTACAGCTATCATAGTTTTATCTTAATTAATACGGTTCGCAGAACCGTGCGGGCCGCAGCCTCGCCCCGCGGAGGCCCGCTGCTCGCATACGCTCGTCAGCGCGCTCCGCAGGCTGCGCCCGCAATACCAAATTCACAGCACTCCCTTGCTCGACGGCAGGTCGTAGGCGAAGACGTCGCGCCGCACGGCCATCTTCAACGCGCGGGCGAAGGCCTTGAAAACGCCCTCAATAAGGTGGTGGTTATTCTCGCCGCGCGCCTCGATATGGAGATTGCAGCGCATGGCCACGCACAGCGACTTGAAGAAGTGGCGGAACATCTCGGTCGGCACGTCGCCCACATACTCGCGCGTGAATGGAACGTCCCACACGAAGTCGGCCCGCCCGCCGAAGTCGAGCAGCACCATGGCGCGGCACTCGTCCATGGGCAGCACGAATCCGTAGCGGTCGATGCCACGTTTCGAGCCGAGCGCCTTGAAGATCGACTCGCCCAGCGCGATGGCGGTATCCTCGATGGTGTGATGCTCGTCCACCTGCAAGTCGCCCCTGCACTCCGCCACGAGCGACATACCCGAATGGTGCGCGATCTGGTCGAGCATGTGATCGAAAAACTTCAGGCCCGTATCGATATGCGAACCGCCCTTGCCGTCGAGATCGACCACGATGCGGATGTCGGTCTCGGCCGTCCTGCGTATCGTCTCCGCACGGCGTTCGGTGCGCCGCAGAAACTCCGCCACCCCGCTCCAGTCGTCGGTCATGAGAACGCAGCTCGCGGCATAATGCTTTCCCTCCAGCATGGCGCGTCCCTGCTCGGGACTCTGCAACAGCACGGCCCGGGCGCCAAGATTGAACGCCAGTTCCACGTCGGTGGCGCGGTCGCCTATCACGTAACTCTCCGCAAGAGAGTAATCGTCGCCGAGATACTTGCCGAACATCCCCGTCCGCGGCTTGCGCGTGGGAGCATCGTCCTCGGGCATGGATCGGTCGATGAGCTGATCGGCGAAGCGTACGCCCTCGCCCTCCAGCGTGCGCAGCATCTTGGCGTGCGCGGGCCAAAACGTCGCCTCGGGAAACGACGCCGTACCCAGTCCGTCCTGATTCGAGGCCAGCACCAGATCGTAATCGAGCTCCGCTATCGAACGCAGCGCCGATATGGCCCCCTTCACGAACTCCAGCTTTTCGAGCGAGTCGACCTGATAGTCCACGGGCGGCTCGACGATGATCGTGCCGTCGCGATCAACGAACAATACTCTCTTTTTCATAACGTTCAAGCGATTTCAACAGTTTTTCGTTCTCCTCTTCGAGTCCTATCGTTATTCTCAGACACCCTTCGCAGCCCTTCACGCGGTTGCGGTTGCGCACGATTATGCCGTCGCCGATAAGATGGTCGTAGACGGCATCGGCATCGTCCACGCGCACCAGCAGGAAATTGGCGTCGCTCGGATAGACGCGTCCGACGAATCGGAACCGCGCCAAGGCCGCCGCCACAATGTCGCGCTGCGCCTTCAGGGCCGCCACCTTCGCGTCGACAGGATCGTCGAGCAGCCTCTCCACGATGTGCATAGCCGCGACATTTATATTGTAGGGATATTTCACCATCGACATCAGCTCCACCACCCTACGATCGGCCAGAGCCAGCCCCACGCGCAGACCCGCCATAGCCCGCGCCTTCGAGAGCGTTTGCAGCACCACGAGGTTCGGGCGGGCGAATATCTCGTTTCTCAGCCCATCGTCCTCGGAAAAATCGATGTAGGCCTCGTCGACGACCACCATGCCCCCGAACCCGTCGGCCAGCCGAAGCATATCCCCGCGCGGGAACGAATTGCCCGTGGGATTGTTCGGCGAGCAGAGGAACAGCAGCTTGGTACGGGCGTCGGCGCGGCGCAACAGTTCGTCGACGGGAAGCGCGAAATCCTCGCCGAGCTGCACCTCGCGCATCTCTATGTCGTTTATCGCCGCTGCGACCTTGTACATGCCGTAACTCGGCGCTATGGCCACGGCGTTGTCCACCCGCGGTTCGCAGAACACGCGGAACAGCAGGTCGATGGCCTCGTCGCTGCCGTTGCCTATGAAAATATTCTCGGCGGGAACACCCTTCAACTCCGACAAACGCTCCTTCAGACGGCGCTGGTGCGGATCGGGATAACGGTTGTAGCCGTTGTCGTAAGGGCTTTCGTTGGCGTCGAGAAACACACCCAGCTCGCCACCGTACTCGTCGCGGGCCGTGGAATAGGGCGTAAGATGAGCTATGCAGCCGCGCACGAGCAAATCTATAACACTGTTTTTCATAACGGTTCTATTTCGGCATTCTTATTCTGACGGCTTCGGCATGCGCCTGCAACCCCTCGGCCTCGGCCATCGCCGTAATGACGGGCGCAAGCGAGGCCAGCCCCTCTGGAGTGAGCTCCTGGATGGTCATCTTGCGCATGAAGCTGTCGATGTTCACCCCGCTGCACGAGCGCGCCCAGCCCGAGGTGGGCAGGGTGTGGTTCGTACCCGAGGCGTAATCGCCCGCGCTCTCGGGCGAATGGTTGCCTATGAATATGCTGCCTGCGGCGGTTATTTCGGCCGCGGCGCCCCACGCGTCGCGAAGCGATATTATGAGGTGTTCGGCGGCATATCCGTTCGCGAAATCGATCATGTCGGCACGATCGGGCAACACCACCACGCGGCTGCCCGCCAGCGACCCGTCCACGAACTCCGCCCGCGCGAGCCTGCACGCCTGCCGCCCGACCTCGGCCGTCACCGCCGCAGCCAGTTCCTCGCTGTCGCACACCGCGACGGCCTGACTGTCGCGCCCGTGCTCGGCCTGCGACAGAAGATCGGCCGCGACGAACTCGGGGCGTGCGGATACATCGGCCAGCACCATCACCTCCGACGGCCCCGCGGGCATGTCGATCGAAACGCATCGGCCGCTCACTATCTGCTTGGCTATGGTGACGTAACGGTTGCCGGGACCGAAGATCTTGTCGGTCTTGGGGATGCTCTCCGTACCGTAGGCCATGGCCGCCACGGCCTGCGCGCCGCCCGTCTTGAACACACGCGTCACGCCGCAACGGCGGGCCGCATAGAGCACTTCGGGCGCCACGCGCCCCTTGCGGTCGCAGGGGGTGCACATCGTGATCTCGGCGCAACCCGCTATCGATGCGGGCAGGGCGAGCATGAGCACAGTCGAGAAGAGCGGCGCCGTACCGCCCGGGATATATATTCCCACGCTGCGCAGCGGCACGGGGCGCTGCACGCATACCACGCCGCGCATGGTCTCCACACGCACCTGCTGCGGCATCTGCGCGCGGTGGAACGCCGATATGTTATTCACGGCCACCTCCACGGCGGCCTTCACATCCTCTTTCACAGCCCGTTCGGCCTCGGCGAACTCCGCGTACGACACCGCGAGCGACGACAGACGCACGCCGTCGATCCGCTCCGCCAGATCGAACAACGCGGCATCGCCCTCGCGCTCCACGCGAGCGACGATCTCCTTCACGCGCTCGGTTACGGCACCGTTGTCCTGCTCGGCGCGGCGGAACAGCGACGGCCACTCGCTGCGGGGCGGATTCACATATGTCTTCATATCGTTTAAGGTATTATCTTGTCCAACGTAAGTACCAGTATCCCCTCGGCGCCGATGGCTTTCAGCTGCCGCACCTTGTCCCACAGATCGGCGGCCTCCACCACCGAGTGGAGCGAGCACCACCCCTCGGCCGCCAGAGGCATCACGGTCGGGCTGCGCATGGCGGGCAGGATCTTCACGGCCTCGTCGAGAGCCGAGGTGGGAATGTTCATGAGCAGATATTTCTTGCCTCGGCTGACGCGCTCCGACTCGATACGGAACAGCAGTTCGTCCAGCACCGCGCGGTCGTCGGCCGAGAGGTCGCGGTTGGCTATAAGCGCGGCTTCGGACTCGAATACCCGCTCCACCTCCTTCAGGCCGTTGGACACCAGCGTGCCGCCCGACGACACAATATCGAATATGGCGTCGGCGATACCCGCCGCGGGAGCTATCTCCACCGAACCCGTGATTACCTCCAGCTCGGCCTCCACGCCCCGTTCGGCCAGAAAACGGCCGAGGATGGCGGGATACGACGTGGCGATGCGTTTGCCGCGGAAATACTCCACGCCCGTATATTCGTCGCCCTTGGGCACGGCGAGCGATATGCGACAGCCGCCGAAGCCCAGCCTGGCCGCCACGTCGACGTCGAAGCCGCGCTCGGCCACCTCGTTCAGTCCCACTATTCCCAACTGCGCCGTACCGTTGGCCACCACCTGCGGGATGTCGTCGTCGCGCAGGTAGAGCACCTCGATGGGGAAATTCGACGCCTTGGACAAGAATTTGCGCTTGGCATCGTCCACGTCGATACCTATCTCGCGCAGCAGCGCAACGCTCTGTTCGTTGAGCCGCCCTTTGGTTTGAATCGCTATTCTGAGCATAACTATATAAAATTTACTTTGCCAAATCCGTAATCCGCGGCGGATGATACGAAAAAAGGCTTACCGCGTTCGGTAAGCCTAATATAAATCGCATCGCTGCAAATACACACAACCTACCGTATCTTTCGCAAGATATGGTGATGATGGTGCATATTGTAAAAACGTATCATTTCGGTCACTTGCATTAAAACGGGCGAACGACGTCGCCGCCCGATTGTATGATGCAAATATAGCGATTAATGTCCGACTTCAACCGCCCGAAACGCAAAAAATCGGACGACCGACGATTTACCCGCATAATAATGCAAAAAATCGCATATGATTACAATATATAAAATGCTATCTTTGCAGAAAGAAAACCACAAAACCGACTTAACAATGAATTTGAAGAGAAAACTCGTCGCAGCATGCACCGTATGGTGTATCGTCGCATCGGCGTGCATGGCATGGACGGCATCGGCCCAGACGGCCGACAAACAGAGCAGACGCTACGAACTGAAGTACGGAGCGACCAACCACGGCAAGCGCCGGGACGAGGCCATGCGCCGCTTCCGCGAAAACCGCCTCGGCGCATTCATCCACTGGGGGCTCTACGCCATCCCGGGCGGCGAATGGAACGGCAAAGTCTACGGCGGCGCGGCGGAATGGCTCAAAAGTTGGGCCAATGTCCCCAGCGACGAATGGATGCAGCTCATGAAGCAATGGAATCCCGAGAAGTTCGACGCAAAGCAGTGGGCCGCCATGTTCAAGCGCATGGGCGTGCGCTACGTGAAGATCACGACCAAGCACCACGAGGGTTTCTGCCTGTGGCCGAGCAAATACACCGACTACACCGTGGCAGGCACCCCCGACGGCCGCGACCTGCTGGGCGAGATGGTGGAGGCGTTCGACGCCGAGGGCATCGACGTGCATTTCTACTTCTCGATACTCGACTGGAGCCATCCCGACTGGCGCTACTCGCTCAAGACCAAGGAAGACAGCACGGCGTTCCGCCGCTTCATGACCTTCACCGAAAACCAGCTCAAGGAGCTGGCCGAGCGCTATCCCACAGTCAAGGACTTCTGGTTCGACGGCACCTGGGACGCCAGCGTCAAGGGCAACGGCAAGTGGACCGCCGAGATCGAGGCCATGCTCAAACGCACCCTGCCAGGGGTGACGGTCAACAGCCGTCTGCGTGCCGACGACCGCGGAAGCCGTCATTTCGACAGCAACGGCGAACTGATGGGCGACTACGAATCGGGATACGAGCGCAAGCTCCCCGACCCCGTGAAGGATCTGAAGGTGACGCAATGGGACTGGGAGGCCTGCATGACCCTGCCCGAAAACCAGTGGGGCTACCACAAGGACTGGTCGCTCAGCTACGTCAAGACTCCCGTGGAGGTGCTGGACCGAATCGTGCACGCCGTGTCGATGGGCGGCAACATGGTGGTCAACTTCGGCCCGAAGGGCGACGGCGATTTCCGTGATGAGGAAAAGCGAATGGCCGAGAGCATAGGCGAATGGATGGACCGCTACGGCGAGGCCGTCTACGGCTGCGACTACGCAGGCTGGAGCAAGCAGGATTGGGGTTACTACACCCGCCGCGGCAACGACGTATACATGGTGGTGTTCAACCGTCCCTATTCGGGTCTGCTCACGGTGAAGACCCCGTCGGGAGTGAAGATAACGCAGGCCGCTACGCTCGACGGAGCGCGCACGGCCGTCAGGGAGACCGCCCGCAACGAATACAACGTGTCGATGCCCGAGCGCGATCCGAACGAACCGTTCGTGATAAAGCTCACGGTGGAAGACAGCGACGGCAACGGTAGCAAGTACCGCGAAGCGCTCACGTAAAAGATCAAAACACGATAGAGTATGAAAAAATCTGTTTTAACCATTGCCTTGACGCTCGCCGCGATCGTCGCGTCGGCTCAGGAGAGCTGGTTCTTCCCCGCCCAAGGCAAGGAGAACCGTTACCGCACCACGTCCACGGCACTCACGGAGACCACGACGCTCTACACATCGACCTATGTCAGGAGCATCGCCGACGGCACATGCACCGTACAGTCCGACGTATACCAAAGCGAGAACGGCACAAATCCGATGCAGACGGTCACGGCCGTGTACAAGATCGCCGACGAGGGATATTTGCTGGACATGCGCGAAACGCTCAAGTCGGCATTCGCCGCATTGGGCAGTCTGACCGTGGAGGAATATTCGGGCGATGCGGTCTACCCCAAGAATCCGCATGCGGGGCAGAGCTGCGACAACATAACCATGACGCTCGCGGCGGACATTATGGGCAACGCCGTAGCGGTAAACATCGAGGTAAAGGATCGCAAGATAACGGCCGAAGAGACGGTAGAGGTGCCCGCGGGCAAATTCGACTGCCTGAGATTCGAGGAGACCACCATAGCGGAAGTCATGGGACAGGAGGTCAAGACGCAGACAGTGACCTGGATCGCCAAAGGCATAGGAACGGTGAAACAGAAGACCGATTCGATGAACGGCATGGTGACGGCCTTGATGGAACTCACGGCCGTAAAGGACAAGCAGGCGCAATAGCATCGAAATGCAAACACCGCCTCTCGGCGGTCATGATCGGAATCTGCCACAGATTCCGATCATTTTTTGCGTCCTGCAACGAAAATCACTCTATCACGGGATAACCGAAACGCCCGTCGTACATCGAGAACGTGACGGTACCTCCGCTTCGGACCTTATTATATAACGCCTGCGTCACGGGAATCTTCTTCACCGTGCCGTCCTCCGAGGCCAGACGCAGGTAATAGACCCGATAACTGCCCGAACGGACGCTGCGGCGCCCCACACGACGGTATCTGTCGCGCGTGGCCGTTATTTTCTCCGCCACGGTGAACTCCCGCTCGTAAACGGCCGACCTGTCGGCCCCGAAACGGTTGACGCCGAGAAACACGAACGTCCCCAAGGCTCCCGCGAAACAGACGTGGCAGACGTAGTTGAGCAGTCGGCTCTCCGATCCCGTAAGCCGTCCCCACAAACCGACGGCCCAAGGAGCCGTTAAAACCGCCGCGGCAGCGGCGACCGTCAGCGGCACCTGCCACCCGACGAAGGTGCGTTCGTATAAGGCATAGCTGAACACGCACAAAACAAAGCACGCAACGATTGAACCGTAGCGCAATACGTTCTTTACTCCGTTTTTCATAACCGGTCGGAATTTTCCCGCAAAAATAGTCAAAAAACGGGGCGGGCCAAAAAATCGGCCCCACGGTTACAAGCAATCGCTATTTTTAGTAATTTTGCGCCGCTATAATTTAACCACAAACTGACTATGAAAAGAATAGGTTTGAATTTCATCGTCGTACTGGCATGTATGGCGATCTCGATGCCTGCGATGGCGCAATTCAATCTCAAGAAGGCCGTGAGCGGCGCGGCCAAAGTCACCAAAGCCGTAACGCTCAGCGACGAGCAGATGGCCGACTACGTGAAGGAGTACATCGACTGGATGGACGAACACAATCAGGTGTGCGCCGACGACGATCCGTACACGGTGCGTCTCAAGAAACTGACTGAGGGCCTGACCGACGCGGATGGCATTACGTTGAATTTCAAGGTATACTACGTGATAGACGTGAACGCATTCGCATGCGCCGACGGCAGCGTCCGCATATTCTCGTCACTTATGGACATAATGAGCGACGAAGAGCTTCTGGGTGTCATCGGACACGAGGTGGGCCACGTAGCGCACAGGGACTCGAAGAAAGGATTCCGCACCGCACTGCTCACATCGGCACTGAAGGACGGCATCTCGTCGCAGGGCGGAAAGGCCGCGGCTCTGACCGACTCGCAGCTGGGCGACCTGAGCGAGGCGCTGGTGAACGCCACCTACTCTCAGAAGCAGGAGCGCGACGCCGACGACTACGGTTACGAGTTCCTCAAGAAATCGGGCAAGAACCCGTGGGCGATGGCTCTCTCGTTCCGCAAGCTGAAGCAGTTGCAGGAAGAGGCCGGAGCACAGAAGAGCAGCAAGCTGAACCAGCTCTTCTCGACCCACCCCGACCTCGACGCGCGCATTCAGCGCATGGAGGAGCGCGCCACGGCCGAGGGCATCGAGCCGCCCGTCGTAACGGAGGCTGCGGATACCGAGGAGGCTGCGGCCGCCACGGCAGAATAAAGAGACTTCACGATAATGGAAACGCCCTGCAAGACCGACTTGCAGGGCGTTTTCATTTACGACAACGGCGCGGAGCCGTCGATGGTGACCTTCACGTATTTGTACCCTCGGTGCCGCAGCTCCAGCGACACGCCCAGTTCGAAAAAGACCTTCACCGCCCGCGCGAAGACATGAAAGGCCATGGCGCTCTGCGGCTCCACACCCTCCTTGCGGATCATCGTAAGGGCCGTATGGGCGCAGTTGCGGATCACGGTTTCGATCTTCGCCGCCTCTGCGCTATCAAGATGATAGCCCACCAGGCACTCCGTCACATATTCGTCCAGGCAGTCGAATCCGCGCGGCGAGGCCATCAGCGAATACCAGTCGTCGACATCCTTGTAATCGCCCCACGACTTGTCCCACAGCACGGCGGCACCCATGCCCACATAGCAGGCCCATGCGATGGCCGCCGACGGGTATTCGGCGATCTGCGGCACGGCGGCCGCCATATATTCGGGTGCCGAGGAACGCCACTTCTCGTTCAGTTCGTCGACCGTGAGCATCTTGCCGTCCAGCATGCCGTCGGAGGTGCATTGCCCCACGAGGGCTTCGGAGAGCTTCTCGGCGAACCCGTTCAGAAATTCCAAATCTTTAGTCTCCATAAAACCAAGGTTATGAAAAGGGCGGCACACCTACTATGCGTCGCCGCCCTGAAAAATATCTGTCGAACAGTAATGCCTGCGGCATTACTATCTTCGGCGGCTCGCACCTTCGGTGCGCCCCCCCCCGCAGCCGCCGAAGATAAATACACATGCAATGTCCTCGGCGGTTTAACTCTATCAATAAGTTCCCAGACGGAACACTATCTTCTGACAATAGGTATCCTCGGGACGGAGCACCACCGACGGGAAATCGGCGTGATTCACCGCATCGGGATAGTTCTGGCACTCGATGGCCACGCCCGCATAGTCTTCGTAACGGCCGCCCGACTTGGTTACGGGGCATCCGCCCGCGAGCCAGTTGCCCGTGTAGACCATAGCGCCCGCCTGCGACGACAGCACCTCGACCCTGCGGCCCGAAGCCTCGCAGCGCAGCTCGCCTATCAGGCTGAGGATGTTGGGTTTCCAGTCGTCCAGAACGAAGAAGTGGTCGTAACCCTTGAAATCCTTCATGTGGTTGAACTCCGACAGTATCTCGTCGCCGAAACGGCGCCACGCGGTGAAGTCCTGCGGCGTACCCTTCACGTCGAGGTAACGCCCCGTGGGTATCTGCGTGGGATCCATCTCCAGCACACGCGAGCAGTTGAGATGCAGCTCGTGGTCGAGAATGCTCTTGCCGCTGCCCTCGCCCGCCAGATTCCAGTAGACATGGTTGGTGAGGTTCACCACAGTGGTCTTGTCGGTACGGGCCATGTAGGTTATCTCCAGCTCGTTGTCATCGCTGAAATAGCACCCCGCCTCGACATAGAGTTCGCCCGGGTAGTTCTGCTCGCCGTCGGGCGAAGTGAGCGAGAAGACCACTCGGTTGGTCTCCACGCGGGCATCCCACAGACGGTTGGCGAAACCCTTCGATCCGCCGTGCAGATGGTTGGGACCGTTGTTCACTTCGAGGTTGTACTCCACGCCCTCCACCGTCATACGCCCGCGCGCTATGCGGTTGGCCACGCGGCCCACGCTCTTGCCGCTGGCCGCGCCGTCGCCGAAATAGCTCATGCAATCCTTGTAGCCGAGCACCACATCGTCGATGCGGCCGTCGCGGTCGGGACACTTCACCGACACGATCGAAGCGCCGATGTTGCACAACTGCACCTCGCAGCCGTTGGCATTGCGTATCGTGTAGAGCACGACAGCCTCGCCCTCGGGGGTGGAACCCCAAATGTGCTGTAATATTTCCATTATTCGATAGGTTTTAGATTGGTCAGGATGTAATCTATGCGCCGCAGGGTCTCGTCCTTGCCGAGGAACACTGTCACGTCGTACATTCCCGGGCCTTTGCCCGCGCCGACCAGCGCCAGACGCAACGTGTTCATGATCTGCCCCATGCCGTAACCCTTCTCGGCGATCCACGCGTTCACCACGCTCTCGGTGTTCTCCAGCGAGAAGTCGTCGATGGCGGCCAGCACCTCGCGCAGCTCGGCCAAACGGGCGGGATTGTCGCCCTTCCAGTACTTTTTGGTCTGCTTCTCGTCGTAAACGGTCGGAGCGACGAAGAAATAGCATGTCAGATCCCACAGATCGGTGATGAACGTGGAGCGCTCCTTCATGATGCCCGCAGCGCGGCCCGCAAGCTCGTCCGACACCTCCACGCCATGCTCGCGCAGGACGGGTTGGAAGAGTTCGGCCAGCTCGGCGTCGCTCTTGCGGTGCATATATTGGGCATTGAACCACTTGGCCTTGTCGGGCTGGAAGCGCGCGCCCGATTTCGACACGCGGTCCAGCGAAAACGCATCGGTCAGCTCCTGCATCGAGAACAGCTCCTGCTCCGTACCCGGGTTCCACCCCAGCAACGCCAGCATGTTGACGAACGCTTCGGGGAAATAGCCATCCTCGCGATAGCCGCGGGCAGTCTCGCCCGTGGCGGGCGACTTCCAGAAAAGCGGGAATACGGGGAATCCCATCTTGTCGCCGTCGCGCTTCGAGAGCTTGCCGCCGCCCGTAGGCTTCAGCAGAAGCGGCAGATGGGCGAACTGCGGCTGCGAATCGGTCCAGCCGAACGCCTTGTAAAGCAGATAGTGCAGGGGCAGCGACGGCAGCCATTCCTCGCCGCGGATCACGTGCGAGATCTCCATCAGGTGGTCGTCGACTATATTGGCCAGATGATACGTGGGCAGGGCATCGGCGCTCTTGTAAAGCACCTTGTCGTCGAGAGTGGAGGTATTCACCTTCACATGGCCGCGGATCAGGTCGTCCATCTCCACCGTATCGTTCTCGGGCATCTTGAAGCGTATCACCCACTGGTCGCCGCGCGAAATGCGCGCCTCGACCTCGTCGGCCGACAGCGACAGCGAGGTGGGCAGCTTTTCGCGCACCGTATAATTATAGGCGAAGGTCTCGCCGCGGGCCTCGGCCTCCTTGCGGAGCGCATCCAGCTCGGCGGCAGTGTCGAACGCATAGTAGGCCCAACCCGCATCCACGAGCTGTTTGGCATACTTGAGATATATCTCGCGCCGCTCGCTCTGACGATACGGAGCGTGAGGACCTCCGACACCGACACCCTCGTCGATCCCTATGCCGCACCACTTGAGCGATTCGATGATGTAGTCCTCGGCACCCGGGACGAAACGCTGCGAATCGGTATCCTCGATGCGCAGAATCATTTTGCCGCCGTGACGGCGGGCGAACAGATAGTTATAAAGGGCCGTGCGCACTCCCCCCATGTGGAGAGGTCCCGTGGGGCTCGGAGCGAAACGCACGCGAACTTGCCTTGACATAGATATGCTTCTTTATTTTCGTTTGAATTGTTTACCGTTGTTATTTCACGCGATACTCCACGCGCATGGTGATGCGCGCCTTCTTCTGGCGGCTCGACGTGTTGAACGAACCTCCCGCCGAATACTCTTCGTTGGCGTTGGCTCCCGTGATCTGGAACACGCCCATGCGGGCCGAGGCCACGCGTCCTATGGCGGCACCTGCATTGACGGCTATCTTCTCGGCGCGGGCACGTGCGTCGGCCGATGCCTGCTCGATGAGCGCGAGCTTCACGTCGTCGAGCTTGGTGTAGTAGTAATCGGGATTGAAAGCGTCGAGCGACACGCCCTGCGCGATGAGCTTCGATATGTCGCGCGAAATGCCCTCCACCTTGTCAACGTCCGACGACTCGACGGTGAAGCTCTGACTGAGACGGTAGCCCACAAACCGCGAACCCGTATAGTTGCCGTTGGCATTGTAGACAGGCTCCGTCTCGCGGTTGACGTTCACGAAGCGGAACACCACGCTCTCGGCGGGAATGCCGCGCGAGGTGATGAACTCCAGAACCATCTGTTTGTCGTGCTCCAGTTGGGCGTATCCCGACGCCACGTTCTGGGTAGAGCACGATATCTCGCCGTTCCAGACGATCAGATCCGATTCGAATTCGGTCTCGCCCAGGCCCGTCACCACCACGGTGTCCTGCGAACGATACTTATATGTATAGGCACGGCCAAGCAGCCATGCGCTCACAACGATCGCCACACCGACGATCACGTACTTCAGATTGTTTTTCATAAGGCAGTTACAGATTAAATGATTACACATTGAACAGGAAGTGCATTATGTCGCCGTCCTGCACCACATACTCCTTGCCCTCGATGCCGATCTTGCCCACATCGCGGCAGGCCTTCTCCGAACCGAGCGCGACGTAATCGTCGTACTTTATCACCTCGGCGCGGATGAAGCCGCGTTCGAAATCGGTGTGGATGATGCCCGCGGTCTGCGGAGCCTTCATGCCGCGCACGAAGGTCCACGCACGGCTCTCGTCGGCTCCCGTGGTAAAGAACGTCTGAAGGTCGAGCAACTTGTATGCCGCCTTGATAAGACGGCTCACGCCCGATTCCTCAAGGCCCATGTCCTGCAAGAACATCTGACGTTCCTCGTAGCTCTCCAGCTCGGCGATGTCGGCCTCGGCCGAAGCGGCCACGATCAGCATCTCGGCGTGCTCGTCGGCAATGGCCGCACGAACCGCCTCGGTATGGGCGTTGCCCGTAACGGCGCTCGCCTCGTCGACGTTGCATACGTAGAGCACGGGCTTGTCGGTGAGCAGGTTCAGGTCGGCCGTCAGCTTGCGGTCCTCCTTTTCGACCTCCACGGTACGGGCGCTCAGGCCCTGCTCCAGCGCCTCCTTGTAACGGGTGAGTATCTCGAACAGCCGTTTGGCCGACTTGTCGCCCGCCGCGGCCTGCTTCTGACACTTGCCTATGCGGCTCTCCACGGTCTCCAGATCCTTCAGCTGCAACTCGGTGTCGATTATGCCCTTGTCGCGCACGGGATCGATCGAGCCGTCCACATGGGTTATGTTGCCGTTGTCGAAACAACGCAGCACATGGATTATCGCATTGGTATTGCGTATGTTGCCAAGGAATTTGTTACCCAGTCCCTCGCCCTTCGAGGCACCCTTGACCAGTCCCGCTATGTCGACGATCTCGATGGTGGTGGGAACGACCTTCTTGGGGTTGTCGATCTCCGCCAGCTTCACCAGACGCTCGTCGGGCACGGTAATGACGCCCACGTTGGGTTCGATGGTACAGAAAGGGAAATTAGCCGCCTGCGCCTTGGCATTCGACAGACAGTTGAAAAGGGTCGATTTGCCCACGTTGGGCAGACCGACTATACCGCATTGCAAAGCCATTTATCTAAAATTTCGGTTTACACTCATCAGTTCAATAGCGCAAAGATAACGTTTTTTATGCGACACGACCGATTCCGGCGGCAAAAATTTTGCGGAGAGACATTTAATATGTATATTTGCATCATCGTATCACAGGACATAAAAATCGAATCAACCGTATCAGTAATCGTCGACGGCAGGAACGGATCTTGACGCCGAGGGAAAATTGCGCCGACAAGCGGTCGCAAGTTATCGGGTACGGATAATTTCGCGATTATTTACTTTCAATACACCTTGTTCGGAGCGCCGCGGGCGACGGCCCCGCCTCGGGACGGGTGTCGGAACAAGATTCCGCGTCTGACGATATGGCTCGGTAATCAGTGCAAGCGCGACAACTCCCGCCTGCCGACCGCAGTTCGGGAGAGGGTCGGATTCACAAACGCGGCCGAAGGCAGACGGCCGTCGTGCAGCATGACAACGATAAATTGAAATAATTTAATAAATTACGCAAACGACAATGCCACCGCCTTAAACATTGCGTCGAACCTTTCCATGGGTCGATGAAGTAAACATTTTTTCAAAAACGACATTCAACGTCGCCGCAATCCGCGAGGATTGCATCGATGGGGGTTCTTTGACGTTTTTGAGACGAGTTTGCAAGAAGTCAACAATCTCGCAAACAGCAC
>CAUHCL010000010.1 GCA_959604655.1 uncultured Alistipes sp.
CCGCGGCGACGGAGCGTAAAGAATCGGAGACCTTTTGATTGCTTCAAAAGTGCCGCAGGCATCCGATTCAGCGCAGTCGCAAGGACGACCCCGAAATCGTTTCACCGCGGCGGTTTTTAGGTTACCTTTTGTGCGGACAAAAGGTAACGTATGAAAAAATAGTAGAGAGAATGCGACTCTTTAGAGTCGCGCGGGTCGCAGCCTCTGCCGCGGGATGGGCTGACGCGTGTGTATTTTGCGGTTCTTCAGAACCGCGCAGTTCGCCGCCGCCCCACTGCGGCGGACTGCAACTCGCCGATGGCTCGTGCACGTCCTCCGCCGTCGGCGAACAGCAACGACGGTCCCGCCGCACCTTATTTTATCTGAACGAGATCCTTATTCCCAGATTGAGATTGAAGTTGAGGGGGCGTTTGCTGTAAGCGGTCTCCGTCTCGCTGCCGTTGTCGAAGTAGTAGCCTATTCCGGGCTCGACGTAGAGTCCCGTGCGCGGCGACAGGTTGTATTGCAGTCCCGCCGCGGCCGCGACCGACCATTGCAGCGGCTCGATTTCTATGCTCCGACGTTCGGTCGATTCGCCGCGTCCGCGGAGGACGTAGCGGGTCTCGGAGCGTCCCGAAATGCACTTCTCCACACTCGCGCCGCCCGAGAGGTAAAACGTCAGCCGCTTGCCCGACCATGCGTTCCATACCAGATTGACGGGTATGCCCATGTAGTGCAGCGTGCGATCCTCGTCGTAGTAGCACTCCGCGCCGCCCGAGCTTATATCCGATCGGAGCAGCGTATAGGTCAGTCCGCTCTCGACGCCGATGGCGGGGGTTATCATGCAGCGCAGCGAGAATCCGAACCTCAGCGGCTGCCGATGCCTTATCTCGGTGTCGACGGGGGCGTTGCGGTTGTAGAGCATGACGACGGTCAGCGGATCGTCGAGCGGATCGACCATCCCCGCCTCCGAGCGGTATCGGTCGGCGCTGACCATCATCGCGCCGCTCACCGAATGCTGCGAATCGGATGCGCCCGCGGCAAGTCCCGACAGATATACGTCGGCCGTCAGCCGCCCCCTCTCGCCGCCTGCCGTGCGCTTTGCGGCATACTCCGAATCCGCTGCGGGAATACGGCGCCCGCCCGTCGCGGCATAGCCTTTCCGCGCTTCGGCCGCGGTTTCGGCGCGGCTCTCCGCACTGTTCCCGACGCTGCTTTCAGCGTTGCTCTCGACACTGCTTTCGAGCGCCGACGACACCCCGTCTGCCGATTCTGCCTGCTGCGCGGCAAAGGTCGTGGCGCGCTTGGCCGCAAGTACGCTTTCCGCCGTTTCGGTCTGCGTCCGCACTTTCCCCCGCGCGGACGCGGCGACGCGTTTTCCCGATATTCCGACTTTCGGAACGTCGTGCGCGGCGACGGCGAGCGCCGACTCTTCGGCCATGTCAGCCCCCGTCACTTCGGTCAAAAGATCGGGCAGGAGGTCAGGCGCGGGCGCAGCATCGCGCGAAAGACGCGTGTAACCCAACGCCAGTGCGAGCGCGAGCATGGCCGCCACGGCCGCGCGGCGCATCCACAGCGCTACGACATTGCGCGGCGGCACGACAGGCGCCGCGGGTATGCTCGCGCGGTCCAGCTCGCGGGCTATGTCGTCCCACAGATCCTCGGGGGCGGGTTCCCGATAGTCGGCCATGCGGTCGCGCAGATCATTCAGCCATTTGTCGTTCATATCGTCGGTTTGTGCGTTCATATTCTCGGATGCGTTTGGCCAGTATGTTTCTGGCGCGGTGAAGTTGCGATGCCGACGAGCTCTCGGCTATGCCCAGCAGGTCGGCTATTTCGCGGTGGCTTCGGCCTTCGAAGACGTAGAGGTTGAAAACCGTTCGGTAGCCTGTCGGCAGCTCGCGGACCATCTCCTGTATGACCGATTGCGGGACCTCGGTCGGGGGCGGGTCGTCGCCGTCGTCCGCCACGTCGGATATGTCGCGGTCGGACAGCGGGAGTTCGAACCGCTCGCGCCGCTTCAGATGCTTGAGGGCTTCGTTGACCGTTATGCGGGTCATCCATGCGCGGAGCGACCCCGCGCCGCGGTATTCGAAATTCGCTACGGCCGAAAAGATCTTCACGAAACTCTCCTGCAACACGTCGCGCACGCTGTCGCGGTCGGCTATGTAGCGCGATGCCACGGCGGTCATGTAGCCTGCATAACGGACGTACAGCTCCTTCATCGCGGCGGGATTGCCTGCGCGAACGAGCTGTACGAGTTGCGTTTCGTCTATGTTTTCGGTTCGGGTCATAATTGCGTGCGGGCGCTGCTCGGAGGATACCGACGCGGCATCCGTTCCGTCGCGCCCGACTCCGACCGCAGGTTTCTCGGTGCGGTCGGAGCGGAGTATTTGCAAAATTAATCGTTTATCGCCATTCTCCGCGACGAAATGCGATTATTCGTCCGTTTGTCGCGCGCCTGTGCTATTGCAGCTTCAGCGCGGGGCGGACTTCGGCGGTCGCGGCGCCCTCCGATGTGGTAGCGCGCGTGCGGTAGTCGAATTCCACCGACTTGGGGCCCGAGAACGATTTCCACGTGAGCTTGAGCTTCACCGTCTCACCCTCGGTGTCGGGCAGTCCGTCGAGTCGGAAGGCCACGAGACCGTCGCCCCATATGCGCTGTCCGTCGCCGTTGTTGTCCTGGCGGAACTGCACCTCGTAGGGATTCTCGGGGTTGACGCCCGTCACCAGGTTCACCAGATGGGGCGTGCGGTTGTCACCCTCCCATTTGGTGCGGAAGCGCAGGGTGAGGTAACCGTCCTCGGCGATGGTCACCCAGTCGCGGACGATCTCCACGGGATCCTGCTGCGTCAGACCTTCGGCTTCGGCCTCGGCGACGGTGATGGCGGGTTTGGTCAGGATGCTGTCGATCCAGTTGACGTACACTAACTGGTCGTAGAGCTCGCTCTTCTCCTGAAGACGCGTGTAGTTGGTCAGCGCGCGCACCTCCTTGTCGCCGAAAGGCGATCCTTTCATGTTGGCGGGCTGGAGCGTGGTGTCGTCGTCGAGCTGCATGTAGAACGACTGCGAGTCGACGGGCTTCACCGTCACCAGAGCGTTGGGGTAGAGGTACCAGTATCCGTCGTCGTTGTCGTCGTCGCATGCGACGAATCCGCCGGCAGCGAGCAGGGCGGTCAGGCCCCAAAGAAGTGATTTCATCTTTTTCATTTTGTCTTTAGTTTTTTGAATGTTGTTTTTTCGTTTGTCTCTGTCCGTAAAATCGCGGAATGCGGAAACCTTGCATGGACAATGCAAAAATTTCCGCATTTTTTGTTTTTTCGGATGCAAAATGCGCGACAGGGCTATGTTTTTCGGGCGGTAGCCCGCAACACGCTGCGTCATGCCACCGATACGTCTGGCGAAGATTGGCATCTCAAACGGGTGGTTGTCGGAAGAGATTCCATTCATTTTTCGTTCTGACGAACAAAAATGTGGAATGACGCGGGTGGGTTTCGTTTTTTTTTGCCTGCTGTTCGCCGACGGCGGAGGATATGCACGAGCTGAAAGCGAGTTGCAGTCCGCCGCGTGGGACGGCGGCGAACTGTGCGGCTCAAAGAGCCGCAGACGTCGTAATGGAAAAGTTTTCGGGTCGCGGCCTGCGGGGACCGCGTGAATGAGCGATGAGCGAATAGCGGGCCTCCGCTGGGGCGAGGCTGCGGCCCGCGCAGTCCTGCGGACTGCAAATATTCACACGTGCCGGCCTGTTCCGCGGCACAAGCATGTGCATTTCGGCCTTCAGGTCGTTGTTGTCCGTAAATACATTCGGGTCCCCGCACACTGCGGAGACCCGAATGCAAAATATTGAAAAGATGCTTCAGACGGTCATGATCTCCTTCTCCTTGGCATCCATCAGCGAGTCGAGCATCTTCGAATACTTCTCCAGCTGCTTCTGCGCCTGGGTCTCGCCGTCCTTGGCCTCGTCCTCGGGCATGCCCTCCTTCTGTGCCTTCTTGAAAGCCTCCACGGCATCGCGGCGCGCGTTGCGGAGGCTTATGCGGGCAGTCTCGCCCGCACCGCGGACCTGCTTCACGAGCTCCTTGCGGCGTTCCTCGGTAAGGGGCGGGATCGACAGACGGATCTGCTCGCCGTTGTTCGAGGGGGTAAGGCCGATGTTGGAGTCGATGATGGCTTTCTCGATCATGCGGATCATGTTCTTGTCCCACGGCTGTATGAGAATGGTGCGCGCATCGGGCACGGTGACGCTGGCCACGCCCGACACGGGGGTCTGCGAACCGTAATAGTCGACCATGACGCTGTTCAGCACGTTGGTCGACGCCTTGCCTGCGCGGATGTTCGCGAGTTCTTCGTCGAGGTGGTCGACCGTGCGTTTCATGCGGTCGGCGGCCTCATTGATAATCGTTTTCGTATCCATAGTAGTCTATTGCTTGAAATTTATCTCTGTTCCGACGGCTCGGTCTGCGAAACCGCATGCGGGCCGTATTACTTCAGCTCCTTGTCGATGGCCTCGATCAGCTTGGCGAACTCCGCGGCGTCGTAACCCACCGACACGTATTTCACCTTGCCGTCCTTGCCGATGAGGAAGTTGCGCGGGATGTAGTTGGTGGCGAAGAGCTTGAACACCTCCTGCTTGGGGTCGAGGTAGACGGTGAACGTGTAGCCCGTCTTGCCGATGAAAGCCTCCACGACCGACGGCTTCTCGCCGCGCGAGATGGGCATGAACACGAAATCCTTGCCCTTGAATCGGTCTATGATCTCCTTCTGCACGTGCTTCAGTTCCTCGCGGCACGGCGGGCACCATGTGGCCCAGAAGTTGACGAGCACCACCTTGCCTTTCAGCGCCGAGAGGGTCGCCTTCTTGCCGTCGAGCGACGTTACGGTGAAGTCGGGCGCCGTATCGCCCTGCTTCGTGATGGTGGAAGCCGCGATATCGTCGTTTCTCGTACCCTGCGCCGATGCGGCCGAGGGGAGGGCAAGCGCAAGCAGTGCCGCGAACGCCGCCGCAATATATGCCTTGCGGCATGAAATGATCTTTTTCATAATCCTATCGTTTTATGCCGAGGCTTCGCGCCTCGCGCCGTTTGTCGGTTTCGCTCCCGCGCCGCCTACTCCTTGCAGACCAGCGTCCCGATCGCCTCGCCGTCGAGCACCTTTTGCAGGTTGCCCTCGGTGTCCATGTCGAACACGATGATGTCGAGACCGTTCTCCTTGCAGAGCGTGAAGGCCGTCATGTCCATCACCTTGAGGTTGCGGGCGTATACCTCGTCGAAAGTTATGCGGTCGAACTTCACGGCCGAGGGATCCTTCTCGGGATCGGCCGTGTAGACGCCGTCCACGCGGGTGCCCTTGAACATCACGTCGGCCTCGATCTCGATGCCGCGCAGGGCCGAAGCCGTGTCGGTCGAGAAGTAGGGATTCGACGTGCCGCCGCCGATGATGACCACATAGCCCGCTTCGAGATACTCTATGGCGCGCGCCTTCGAATAGTACTCGCCGATCGGCTCCATGCGTATCGAGGTCAGCACCTTGGTCTTCACGCCGTCGGCCTCCAGCGCCGACTGCAACGCCAGTGAGTTGACTATGGTGGCGAGCATGCCCATCTGGTCGCCCTTCACGCGGTCGAAGCCGCGCCCCACGCCCTGGAGTCCGCGGAATATGTTGCCTCCGCCAATAACGATGCCAATCTGTACGCCGCCCGCGGCCGCGGCCTTGATCTGCGCGGCATATGATCGGAGCACGTCGGTCGAAATGCCGTATTTCTGTTCGCCCTGGAGCGATTCGCCGCTCAGTTTCAGCAGGATTCTGTCGTATTTCATAATGTGGGATTCTGTTTATCTCTTTGCGAAGATATGAAAAATTCCCGTATCTCGCAACCGACGGCGCGAATTAGGGCGGTGTTTTCGCCCGCGGTAAGTATAAATACTTATTTTTTGCGGCACGACGGACCATTTGCGGAGAGGGAAACGACACCGTATGCGATTTTTTTGTACTTTTGTATGAATGTACTCGCAAACGAACGAACATAACTCATTCAACTTAAAAATATGGTAGATATTTTCGAAAGACTGGAGAAGAATGCCGGCGGCCCGATAGGCCAGTACATGCAGTTGGTACACGGCTATTTCGCATTCCCCAAGCTGGAGGGCGAGTTGGGTCCCCACATGCGCTTCCGCGGCAAGATGATGCTCAACTGGAGCCTGAACAACTATCTGGGTCTGGCCAACCACCCCGAGGTGCGCAAGGCCGATGCGGCAGGTGCCGCCGAGTTCGGCATGGCAGCCCCGATGGGCGCCCGCATGATGAGCGGACAGACGAAGTACCACGAGCAGCTGGAGCGCGAGCTGGCCGAGTTCGTCGGCAAGGAGGACGCCTTCCTGCTGAACTTCGGCTACCAGGGCATGATCTCGATCATCGACTGCCTGCTAACCCCGCGCGACGTGGTGGTCTACGACGCCGAGGCTCACGCCTGCATAATCGACGGTCTGCGCATGCACAAGGGCAAGCGCTTCGTATATGCCCACAATAACGAGGAGTCGCTGCGCCTGCAACTCAAGCACGCCACCGAGCTGGCCGAGGAGCAGAAGGGCGGCGTACTGGTAATCACCGAGGGCGTGTTCGGCATGAAGGGCGACCTGGGATTCCTCGACGTGATCGTGAAGGCCAAGAAGGACTTCAACTTCCGCCTGCTGGTGGACGACGCACACGGATTCGGAACCATGGGCCCGGGCGGTCGCGGTACTGCGGCGCACTTCGGCGTGGTGGATCAGGTGGATGTGCTGTTCAACACCTTCGCCAAGTCGATGGCCGGCATAGGCGCCTTCGTGAGCGGTCCGCGCTGGCTCATCAACCTGTTCCGCTACAACATGCGCTCGCAGCTCTACGCCAAGTCGCTGCCCATGCCCATGGTAATCGGCGCGCTGAAGCGTATGGAGCTCATCCGCAACCACCCCGAGTACCAGCAGAAGCTGTGGGAGATCACCAACGCTCTCCAGAGCGGCCTGAAGGAGAACGGATTCGACATCGGCGTTACGCAGTCGCCCGTCACCCCCATATATATGAAGGGTGGTAACGAGGAAGGTACCAACCTCATCGTAGACCTGCGCGAGAACCACGGTCTGTTCTGCTCGATCGTGATCTACCCCGTCATCCCCAAGGGCGAGATCATCCTGCGCGTCATTCCCACGGCCGCTCACACCATGGAGGACGTGGAGTACACGATCAACGCTTTCAAGGCGGTGCGCGACAAGTTCGAGGCGGGTTACTACCGCTCGATGCCCATCCCGCAGAAAGCCGATCCCGAATTCAAGGTCCGATAACTTTGATTTTCCCTGCGGGCCGGGTTGCCGGCACGCGATAAGCTGTCCGATATTCGGGCAGCTTTTTTTGTCTGGGGTGCGAGTGTCGGGGGTTGTGCTGCGGTGGGGCGAAGAAATGCAGTCCGTCAGGACTGCGCGGGCCGCAGCCTCGCCCCAGCGGAGGCCCGCAACTCACTTTACGTTCGTCTGCGTCCTCCGCAGGCTGCGCCCGTACGACTTGCAGAGCCGCATTGTCACGATCGTTTTATGCTGTTCGCCGACGGCGGCAGGAATGCGACAGCAGTCCGCCGCGGTGGGGCGGCGGCGAACTGCGCGGTTCTAAAGAACCGCAAAAATACACACGCGTCAGCCCATCCCGCGGCAGAAGCGATTTTGGACAAAGGGCGGCCGCAGCGACGAAGCGTAAAGAATTGGAGACCTTTTGTCCGCACAAAAGGTAACGTATGAAAAAAAATACGTCATGCCACCGAACGCAAGTGAGGATTGGCATCTCAAACAGGTGGTTATGGGTAGAGATTCCATCCATTTTTCGTCCTGACGAACAAAAAATGTGGAATGACGCGGGGCGGAGTATTCGGCTTGCTGTATGTAGGCGGACAATCTCTTGCAAAATTTATCTTCGGCGGCTGCGGGGTCGCGCTTTGCGCGAGCCGCCGAAGATAACGCCGCTCCGCGGCGCAGCTGTTCGGGCTTGAAGCGGGGCAGGGGCTGCGGCCCGCACAATCAGAAAAAATATGCAGCCGCCGCGGCGACTGCATGGTCAGTTGCGGCCCTCATGACTTTTCGGACCGCCGTATTTTCCGAATGCGGTTAAATCTCCGCCGTCAGAACCACGGGATAGTGGTCCGAGATGTAGGGCGCGCCGTAGTTCTTGTCGCACAGCACCGAGAACGTGCGTGCGTCGGCGTCGCGGAAGAATATGTGGTCGATCACCACGTCGCTCTCGCGGCCCCAGTCGTTGAACGTGCCGCGCGGATCGGTTTGCGGAGCCTCGGCGCGGGCGTCGTGCATGACGGCCTTGAGCGGCTCGAAGATCGGCTCGTCGGTGGTGGAGTTGAAATCGGCCGTCAGGAAGAGCGGCATGCCCTTCGGAACGCGCTCGCCCATGCGCTTCACGATGAGTTTCAGTGCTTCGGCACGGGCGGTGGGGCCCACGTGGTCGAGGTGGGTGTTGAAGTAGGCGAACTCCCTGCCCGAATCCTTCATGCGCATCAGCGCCCATGTGCAGGTGCGTTTGCAGGCGCCGTCCCAGCCCTTCGACACCTCGTCGGGGGTCTCCGAGAGCCAGAAGGTGCCGCTGTCGAGCAGCTCCACGCGGTCGGTGAGGTAGTATATGGCCATCATCTCGCCCTCGGCCTTGCCGTCCTCGCGGCCCACGCCGATGTGCTTGTATCGGGGCAGGTGCTCGTCGAGAAAGGCTATTTGGTCGGGACATCCCTCCTGAATGCCCATCACGTCGGGCTGTTCGTCGTTGACCATGTTGATCGACGCCTGCTTGCGGTTCGACCAGTAGTTGTCGCCGTCGGCGGCGGGGGAGCCGCTCATGCGGATGTTGTACGATATGACCTTGATGGTGTCGCCCGTGCCTTTTCCCGTGCAGCCGGCCGCGGCGCAGAGCACGGCCGCGCATGCCCAAAGGAGTGTGAGTTTCTTCATGGTATGGAGTGTGTTTTATTTGTAGTCGTTGCTTATGAGCGTCAGGAATTCCTCGCGCGTGCGCGTATCTTTAAGGAACACGCCCGTGAAGGCCGATGTGGTGGTGGCCGATCCCAGCTTCTCGACGCCGCGCATCTGCATGCACATGTGGCTCGCCTCGATCACCACCGCCACGCCTATGGGGTCGAGCGCCTGCTGTATACAGTCTCGGATCTGCACCGTCAGGCGCTCCTGCACTTGCAGGCGGCGGGCGTAGCACTCCACCACGCGGGCTATCTTCGACAGTCCCGTGATGCGGCCGTTGGGAATGTATGCCACGTGGGCCTTGCCGACGAAGGGCATCATGTGGTGCTCGCACATCGAGAACAACTCGATGTTCTTCACCAGCACCATCTGCTTGTATTCCTCGCGGAATATGGCCGAATTGATTATCTGCACGGGGTCCTCGGCATAGCCTTTCGTGACGAATGACATGGCCTTGGCCACGCGTTCGGGGGTTTTGACCAGTCCCTCGCGGTCGGGATCCTCGCCCAGAAGCGAGAGGATCTCGCGATAGTGGTATGCGAGGCGTTCGATACGATCGCCGTCGTAACGCTCTTCGCGTCGGTAATTTGCGTTTTGTTCCGTCATAATGCGACAAAGTTAGCGCGTGTCGCGCGAAAATGCAACTTCGCGGGCCGCTTGTCAGGAAAAAAAGCTGCCCGAGAACATCGGGCAGCCTTGTCTGCGCTGTTTGCGGCGGGTTATTCCTCGTCGGTGTCGGTGTAGGCCTTCAGCAGCTTGTCCTGCACGTCGGCAGGCACCTGCTCGTACGACGCGAACTGCATGGTGTAGGTCGCGGCGCCCGAGGTGAGCGACGACAGCGACGTCGAGTAGCGGTAGAGTTCGGCCAGAGGCACGCGGGCGTTGAGACGGTCGAAGCCCTTGTCGGACTCCATGCCCATAATCATCGCGCGGCGGTTCTGCAGGTCGCTCATCACGGCACCCATATACTCGCTCGGCGTGAGCACCTCGACCGCATAGATCGGCTCCATGATCTTGGGCCCTGCGTTGCGGAACGCCTCCTTGAACGCGTTGCGTGCGGCCAGCTTGAACGAGATCTCGTTCGAATCCACGGGGTGCATCTTACCGTCGTAGATTACCACGCGTATGTCGCGGGCGTACGATCCCGTGAGCGGGCCCTGGTCCATCTTCTCCATCACGCCTTTCAGTATGGCGGGCATGAAGCGCGCGTCGATGGCGCCGCCGACGATCGAGTTGTAGAACTGGAGTTTGCCGCCCCATTCGAGGTCGTATTCCTCCTTGCCTTTTATGTTGACGGTGATATCCTTGCCGTTAACCTTGTAGCGCGACGGCTCGGGCATGCCCTCGGCATAGGGTTCGATCACCATGTGGACCTCGCCGAACTGGCCCGCGCCGCCCGACTGCTTCTTGTGGCGGTAGTCGGCCTGAGCCACCTTGGTGATGGTCTCGCGGTAGGGGATCTTGGGCGCGAAGTACTCTATGTCCACCTTGTTCTCCGATGCGAGACGGCTCTTGAGGATGTTGAGATGATGCTCGCCCTGACCCTGTATGATGGTCTGCTTCAGCTCTTTCGAATAGGCCACCAGAATGGTGGGATCCTCGTATTTGGCGTCGTTGAGCAGCTTGCCCAGCTTTTCCTCGTCGCCCTGCTCCTTGGCCTTCACGGCGGCGCGGTAGCGCGGCTCGGGGAATACGATCGGCTCGACCGTCACGGGCGCCGAAGCGGCCGCGAGGGTGTCGTTGGTGCGCGTACCCTTGAGCTTCACGGTGCAGCCTATGTCGCCCGCCGACAGCTCGGTGACCTTTATGCGGTTCTTGCCCGCCACGGCGAAGAGCTGCGACAGCTTCTCCTTGTTGCCCGTGCGGCTGTTGACAAGCTCCATGCCCTCGGTGATCTTGCCGCGGATGACGCGGAAGTACGAGATCTCGCCTATGTGCTGCTCCAGCTGGCTCTTGAACACGAAGGCCACGGCGGGCTGCGTCTCGTCGGCAGGCAGTTCCTCGCCCTCGGTGGTGAGGAAGTTGGGGGCCTTGAGCGGACCCGGGGCCACGTTGATGATGAACTCCATCAGACGCTTGGTGCCGATGTCGCGCTTGCCGCTGCAACAGAAGATGGGCATCACCTCGCGTTTGGCCACTCCCAGTTTGAGTCCCGCGCGGATGTCGTCCTGCGTGAGGGTTCCCTTCTCGAAGTAGAGCTCCATCAGCGCGTCGTCGTAAACCGCGGCGGCTTCGGTGAGCTCCTGGTTCAGCTCCTTGGCGCGGTCCAGTTCCTCGGCGGGGATCTCCAGCTCTTCGCGCGAGCCGTTGTCGTCGGTGAAGCGGTACATCTTCATCATCAGCACGTCGATGAACGAATCGAATGCCGCGCCCTGACGTACGGGGTACTGCACGATGACGGGTTTCACGGGCGAAGCGGCGCGGATGCCCTCCAGCATGGCTTCGTAGTTGGCCTTGTCGCCGTCGAGTTGGTTGATGACGCCTATCAGAGGCTTGTTGAGTATGCGGGCGTAGCGCGACTGTATCTCGTCGCCGACCTCCCAGCCGCTCTGGGCGTTCATCACCATGACGCCCACGTCGCCGACCTTGAAGGCCGAGAATAGGTTGCCGCAGAAATCGTCCGATCCCGGGCAGTCGATGATGTTGAGCTTGCGGCCCATGAACTCGGTGAAGAGGATGGTGGAGTATATCGAACGCTTGTATTCGTGCTCGATGTCCGTGTTGTCCGAGAGCGTGTTGTTTGTCTCGATGCTGCCCCTGCGGTCGATGACCTTGCCCTCGAAGGCCATCGCTTCGGCAAGGGTGGTTTTTCCCGTGCCCGGCGCGCCTACGAGAACGATGTTCTTGATCTCTTTAGCTGAATAATTTTTCATATTCCGTGAAGTTTTAGGTTTTACTGTTTGCGTTCGATTCATAAAGTTACGAAAAGTTTTTCGATACGCAAGAGTCGCGCCCTAATTTTTGCGTATAAAGCCCGCGTTAACGAAAAATAAGGTCGGAATATGACGGTTTTAATTTGTTTTTTATGCTCGTTTCGGCTGCGTGTCGGGGATTGCGGATCGGCAGGAATGCGCCAGCAGTCCGCCGCAGTGGGGCGGCGGCGAGCTGAACGGTTCTTCGAACCGCAGACGTCATTAATGGGAAAGTTTTCGGGCCGTGGCCTGCGGTGGTCCGCGAGTGAGCTTTCGCGAACGACAGCGGGCCTCCGCTGGCGGGAGGCTACGGCCCGCACGGTTCTGAAGAACCGTAATAATTCACGCGCGTCAGCCCATCCCGCGGCAGAAGCGATTTCGGGAAAAGGGCGGCTGCGGCGACGGAGCGTAAAGAATCGGAGACCTTTTGATTGCTTCAAAAGTGCCGTAGGCATCCGATTTAGCGCAGTCGCAAGGCCGACCCCGAAATCGTTTCACCGCGGCGGTTTTTGGTGTTACCTTTTGCCGCACAAAAGGTAACGTATGAAAAATACGTCATGCCACCGAGCCGTTGGGCGAGGATTGGCATCTCAAACAGATGGTTATCAGAAGAGATTCCATTCATTATTCGTTCTGACGAACAAAAAATGTGGAATGACGCTGGGCGGAGTATTCGGCTTGCGGTTCGCAGGTGGACAATCTTGCTCTGACGAAATTTATCTTCGGCGGCTGCGGGGGGGGGCGCACCAAGGGTGCGAGCCGCCGAAGATAACGCCGCTGTGCGGCGAGGTTGTTCGGGTCGCAGCCTGCGGTGGTCCGCGAGTGAGCTTTCGCGAACGACAGCGGGCCTCCGCTGCGGGAGGCTGCGGCCCGCGCGACTCTGAAGAGTCGCATTATTATAATGTTTTGTGCTGTTCGCCGACGGTGGTGCCATAACCTTATAAAAAAAGAGCAACCCGCGATCGGGCTGCTCTTTCGGATGGTATATCTTGCAGTGATTACTCCAAGTGGGGACCTGCTGCAACGAGCGACTTGCCCTCGTCGTTGCCGGTGAACTTCGAGAAGTTCTTGATGAAGCGGCCTGCCAGATCCTTGGCCTTCTCGTTCCACTGCGAAGCGTCGGCATAGGTGTCGCGGGGATCCAGAATTGCGGGATCTACGCCGGGCAGAGCCGTGGGAACCTTGAAGTCGAAGATGGGGATCTGCTTGGTTGCGGCCTTGTCGATCGAACCGTCGAGGATGGCGTCGATGATACCGCGCGTATCCTTGATCGAGATACGCTTGCCGGTGCCGTTCCAACCCGTGTTGACGAGGTAGGCGGTAGCGCCCGAAGCCTGCATCTTCTTCACCAGTTCCTCACCGTACTTGGTGGGGTGCAGCGAGAGGAATGCGGCGCCGAAGCAAGCCGAGAAGGTCGGGGTAGGCTCGGTGATGCCGCGCTCGGTACCTGCCAGCTTGGCGGTGAAGCCCGACAGGAAGTAGTACTTGGTCTGCTCGGGGGTGAGGATCGATACGGGAGGCAGCACGCCGAATGCGTCGGCCGACAGGAAGATCACCTTCTTGGCGGCGGGAGCCTTCGATACGGGCTTCACGATGTTCTCGATGTGGTAGATGGGGTACGATACGCGGGTGTTCTCGGTCACCGACTTGTCGGCGAAGTCGATCTTGCCCGTAGCCTCGTCCACGGTAACGTTCTCCAGCAGGGCGTTGCGGCGGATGGCGTTCCAGATGTCGGGCTCGTTCTCCTTCGAGAGGTTGATTACCTTGGCGTAGCAGCCGCCCTCGAAGTTGAACACGCCGTCGTCGTCCCAGCCGTGCTCGTCGTCGCCGATGAGCTGACGCTTGGGATCGGTCGAAAGGGTGGTCTTACCCGTACCCGACAGACCGAAGAAGATAGCGGTCTCGCCCTTCTCGTTGGTGTTGGCCGAGCAGTGCATCGAAGCCATGCCCTTCAAGGGGAGCAGGTAGTTCATGTACGAGAACATCCCCTTCTTCATCTCGCCGCCGTACCAGGTGTTGATGATGACCTGCATCTTCTCGGTGAGGTTGAACACAACGGCGGTCTCAGAGTTCAGACCCAGCTCCTTGTAGTTCTCCACCTTTGCCTTCGAAGCGTTCAGAACCACGAAATCGGGCTCGCCGTAGGTCTCCAGCTCGGCGTCGGTGGGGCGGATGAACATGTTCTTCACGAAGTGTGCCTGCCAGGCCACCTCCATGATGAAGCGGATCTTCAGGCGCGAGTTCTCGTTGGCGCCGCAGAAGGTGTCGACCACGTAGAGCTTCTTGTTCGAGAGCTCCTTGCCTGCCAGCTCCTTCAGGACGTTCCAGGTCTGCTGCGAAACGGGCTTGTTGTCGTTCTTGTATTCCTCCGAGGTCCACCAGATGGTGTCGCGGGTGGTGTCGTCCATCACGAAGAACTTATCTTTGGGCGAACGGCCGGTGTAAACGCCGGTCATTACGTTCACGGCGCCCATTTCGGTAACCACACCCTTGTCGAAACCCGTGAGGCCAGCTTTGGTCTCCTCGCGGAAAAGCTCGTCGTAAGAGGGGTTGTAAACCACCTCGGGAGTGCCGGTAATACCGTACTTCGATAAATCAATCTTTGCCATAGTTTTACTTTTATTTTGAGTTAAACTTCTCTTTCACATCTTCATGCCGACGGCCCGAAGCGGATCGGGCCCTTATATCGACGCTACAAAATTAGTCAAACAATTCGAATTGTGAAAAGAGTAACACTTAATTTTATTAAAAAAATTGGACAATTGCATCCCGATCTTATGTCTCGATGTTCCACTGCCGCAGGCTCGGTTTCTGTCATCGGCTGCGGAGGGGCGCACCGAAGGTGCGGACCGCCCGTGTGGTTAAGATATTCACAATGTGTGCCGATATGTGGCCGAGAGTTGTTTTTGTCGGACGAAAACATTATATTTGTAAAATGCGATTGCGCGATACCGCCTTCGGGGCGCGGCTGCCGAAGTCCCCTTCGGGGAGAAAGCGGCGGTGCGCCGAACGCATGCTGTTGCCTTGAAAAAATGTCGGGAATATATTTTCATATACCTTTTTGTCGGCGCATCTGCGCCTACTGCGATTTTTTCCGCTCGGCCGACACCCGCAGCATGGAGGCTGTGGTGCGGGCCATGCACGCCGAGCTGGACGAGCAGCGCGGGTTCCTCACCGACCGCAGGGTGCGCACCCTCTATTTCGGGGGCGGCACGCCGTCGCTGCTGCATCCCGACGAGCTGCAACGCCTTATCGACCATGCGGGCGGGCTGTTCGACTGCTCGGAGGTGGAGGAGATAACGGTGGAGGCCAATCCCGACGACGTGACCGCCGAATATGTCGCAGCGCTGCGCCGAACCGACGTGGGCCGCGTGAGCCTGGGCGTGCAGTCGTTCGACGACGCCGAGCTGCGGTTCATGAACCGTCGACATACGGCTGCGGCCGCGCGCGACGCCGTGGCGCGCTTGCAGGATGCGGGTTTCGGCAACATCACCGTCGACCTGATATTCGGCGTGGACGGCTTCGGCGCGGATGTGCTCGCGCGTTCGCTCGATGCCGTGCTCGCGCTGGGCGTGCAGCACATTTCGGCATACCATTTGACCGTGGAGGAAGGCACGGCGTTCCACCGCCGCGTGATGCGGGGCGAGATGCGCGAGGTGGCCGAGGAGTGCAGCGAACGGGAATACGAATTGATCCATAATACGTTGTGCGGCGCGGGATTCGAACACTACGAAGTGTCGAACTATGCGCGCGAGGGATTCCGTGCCCGTCACAATTCGTCCTACTGGCACGGTGCGCAGTATCTGGGCATCGGCACGGGGGCCCATTCGTTCGACGGAAACGTGCGCCGTCGCTGCGTGCAGGAGCCGTCGGATTACGCCGCGGGGCGGGTCTACGAGTCGGAGAGGCTTGACGACCGCGACCGATTCAACGAATATGTGATGACTTCGCTGCGGTGCGCCGAGGGGATCGATCTCGCGCTGCTGCGCGAACGTTTCGGTGCGAAGCGGTCGGCGGCGGTGGCTGCTGCGGCCGAAAGATGGCTCGCGGCGGCCGATCTGCGGTGCGAGGACGGGCGGCTGTTCATACCCGCGCGTCGGTTCATGATATCCGACGCGGTGATAGAGTCGTTTTTCGAGGTATAATTCGTAAAAAATATTAATTTTTTGTTAAATTATTTTAGAAAGTGCGCAATAGTCAGGTTTCGAAGTCGTTCGTATAGATATAATGTATTATCTTTGCGGCGCATTTCGTTCGATTGTCGTATTTCGACAGGAACCGACTGAAGAGGGAAAATTATAAATATACAATACAACTTAATCTTATGAATAACACGAATCAGATGCCCGATTGGCTTTTCGAGGTCAGTTGGGAGGTATGCAACAAGATCGGCGGCATTCACACCGTCATCTCGACCAAGGCGTTGACCGTCACCAAGTGCATGGGCGACAATTACATAACCATCGGTCCCGATCTCATGCAGGAGCAGGCCAACCCCGAATTCGAGGCCGACGACGCCCTTCTGCCGGCATGGCGCGAGAGCCTCTACGCCGAGGGCATACGCGTCCGCATAGGCCGCTGGAACGTCGAGGGACGCCCCATAGCCATACTGATCGACTTCAAGTCGCTCATCTCGCAGAAGGACGAGGTGCTGAAGCAGATGTGGGAGGATTACCACGTTGATTCTATCTCGGGCCAGTGGGACTACATCGAACCCGTGCTGTTCGGCTATGCCGCGGGCATGGTCATTAAATCTTACGTCGAGAACTTCTGCAACTCGACGCAGAAGGCCGTGGCCCATTTCCACGAGTGGATGACCGCTTCGGGCGGCCTCTACCTGCGCAAGCACTCGCCCTACGTGGCCACGGTGTTCACCACCCACGCCACCGTGACGGGCCGTTGCATCGCGGGCAACGGACTGCCGCTCTACTCGGATCTGCATAAGTTCAACGCCGACGAGATCGCGCGCCGCTTCAACGTCACGGCCAAGCACTCGATAGAGAAGATGGCCGCGCTCTATCACGACGCGTTCCTCACGGTGAGCGACATTACGGCCAACGAGTGCAAGTACCTGCTCGGCCGCGAGGTGACGGGCATAACGCCCAACGGCTTCGAGAACGGTTTTGTGTGGCCCGCCGAGACGCTGGCCGTCAAGCGCGCCGAGGCGCGCCGCGCCATGATCGAGGTGGCCGAGGCGTGTCTGGACCACAAGTTCGAGAAGGAGCCTCTTATCATAGGTACCAGCGGCCGTTACGAGTTCCGCAACAAGGGCCTCGACATATTCATGGAGTCGCTCAAGCGCCTGGCCTCGTGCGCGCTCGACCGCGAGGTGCTGGCCTACATAACGGTGCCTGCGGCCAACAACGGCCCCCGCGCCGATCTGGTGCGTCACCTCAAGGACGCCTCGCAGCCCGTCGACCGCAGCCAGTGGCGCCACTCGACCCACTATCTGGAGAACAGCCGATGGGATCCCATCGTGCAGTCGATGCGCGGCAGCGTGCTCGACCGTGACGATTCGAAGGTGAAAGTGATCTTCGTGCCTTCGTACCTCAATTCCAACGACGGCGTATTCAACAAGAGCTACTACGAGATGCTGGCAGGCATGGACTTCACCGCATTCCCGTCGTACTACGAGCCGTGGGGCTACACTCCGCTGGAGTCGGTGGCCTTCTCGGTGCCGACCCTCACTTCGAACCTCTCGGGCTTCGGCCTGTGGGCCGTCAAGCTGGCCGACCACGCGGGTGTTGAGGTGATCCGCCGCGACGACAGTAACGACGCCTACGCCGTCGAGCAGCTGGTGGACGCCGCGCTGCGCTTCATGCAGTTCGACGCCGAGCAGGTGGAGGCCGTGCGCCGTTCGGCGAGCGAGATATCGAAACTCGCCCTGTGGGAGAACTTCTTCGAGCACTATCGCCACGCCTACGCCGAGGCCATGGAGAACTCGGCGGCGCGCACCAACCGCACCGTGGCCGAGGACGGCGGCAGCTACACCGAGCAGATCAACTTCGTGCGCCAGCAGCTCACCTCGAACAAGCCCTCGTGGCACCGCATGATGGTCGAGAAGCGCCTCCCCTCGCGTCTGCACGCGCTGGAGGAGATCTCGCGCAACCTGTGGTGGTGCTGGACGCAGGATGCCCGCGACCTGTTCGAGAGCATCGACCCCGTGCTGTGGAACGCGGTGGACCGCAACCCCATCGCGCTGCTCGACAAACTCTCGATCGAGCGCATCAACGAGCTGGAGAACGACGGCGACTTCCTCGCGCGTCTGGATGCCGTGTCGACGCAGCTCACGGCCTACATGTCGGAGAAGCCCGACCCCGCGAGCGCCAAGATAGCATATTTCTCGATGGAGTACGGACTCCACTCGTCGCTTAAGATATACTCGGGCGGTCTGGGTATTCTGGCGGGCGACTACCTGAAGGAGGCCTCGGACAAGAACGTGCCGATGGTGGCCGTGGGTCTGCTCTACCGCTACGGATACTTCACCCAACAGCTCTCGGCGCAGGGTAGTCAGGTGGCCACCTACGAGGCGCAGAACTTCTTCAAGCTGCCGATCTCGCCCGTGCGCGACGAGATGGGCAACTGGGTTTCGATACAGATAGCCTTCCCGGGCCGCACGCTCTCGGCACGCGTGTGGAAATGTCAGGTGGGCCGCACCGATCTGTTCCTGCTCGACACCGACTACGAGGCCAACCGCGATGAGGACCGCCAGATCACGTTCCACCTCTACGGCGGCGACTGGGAGAACCGTCTGAAGCAGGAGCTGCTGCTGGGCGTGGGCGGTATCCGCGCTCTGGCAAAGATGGGCATCAAGCAGGAGGTATACCACTGCAACGAGGGCCATGCCGCATTCATCGGCATAGAGCGCATCCGCAACCTCATCGCCAAGCGCCGCCTGACCTTCTCGGAGGCGCTGGAGGTGGTGCGTTCGTCGTCGCTCTTCACGACCCACACCCCCGTTCCCGCGGGTCACGACGCATTCCCCGAGTCGATGATGCGCCAGTACATGTCGCACTATCCCGACGTGCTGGGCATTACGTGGGAGCAGTTCATCAACCTCGGTAAGACCAACCCCAACGACCCCAACGAGCGTTTCTCGATGTCGGTGCTGGCCTGCAACCTCTCGCAGGAGGTCAACGGCGTGTCGTGGCTGCACGGCGAGGTGTCGAAAGACATTCTGGGTCACATGTGGCCCGGCTACTTCAAGAACGAGTTGCACATAGGCTACGTCACCAACGGCGTGCACTTCCCCACGTGGGTGGCCTCGAACCTGCGCCGTCTCTACTCGCGCTATTTCCCCAAGGGCTTCGAGGGCCACGTGTACGACATACCCGAGTGGCAGGGCGTGCACAAGATCGCCGACGCCGATCTGTGGAAGGAGCGCATGGTGCTCAAGGAGCGCTTGATAAACCACATACGCAAGCGTTATAGCGACCCCGCGCAGGTGCGTTTCGACTCGCCGCGCCAGATGGTGCAGATCGTCGAGCGCATACGCCCCGACGTGCTGACCATAGGTTTCGCCCGCCGCTTCGCCACCTACAAGCGCGCATATCTGCTCTTCACCAATCTGGAGCGTCTGTCGGCTCTGGTGAACAACAAGGAGCGTCCCGTGCAGTTCATCTTCGCGGGTAAGGCGCACCCCAACGACAAGCCCGGGCAGGATCTCATCAAGCGCATCGTCGAGGTGTCGGCCATGCCCGAGTTCGTGGGCAAAATCGTCTTCTTGCAGAACTACGACATGGAGCTGGCGCGCCGCATGGTGCAGGGCGTCGACGTGTGGTTGAACACCCCCACCCGTCCGCTGGAGGCATCGGGCACCTCGGGCGAGAAGTGCGTGATGAACGGCGTGATGCAGTTCTCTGTGCTCGACGGCTGGTGGGTCGAGGGCTACAAGCAGGGCGCGGGATGGATGCTGCCCATGGAGCGTTCGTTCACCGACCAGAAGTTCCAGGACGAGCTGGACGCCGAGATGATCTACAACACCATCGAGGATCAGATCGTGCCGCTCTACTACGACCGCGGCGCCGACGGCGTGCCTCACGCATGGGTCAATGCGGTGAAGAGCTGCGTGGCCGACATAGCGTCGAACTTCACCACCAACCGAATGCTGATCGATTACGAGGACCGCTTCTATAACAAGCTGGCGGCCCGCAAGGGCGAGATGATCGCCGACAACTACCGCATGGCCCGCGAGATCGCGGCGTGGAAGCGCAAGGTGTCGGCCGCGTGGGACGACGTGCGCATCCTCGGCGTGCAGCGCGTGGAGCTGGACAACGAGGCCATATTCGTCGACAAGAAGTACCGCTACGAGGTCACGCTCGACGTGGCCGCGCTGCGCCCCGACGATCTGGGCGTCGAGCTGGTGATCGCCAAGCAGATCGATGACGGCCAGACGGTGAACGTGATCGACACCAAGGCCCTGGCCATGAAGCAGGTGGTGGGCCGCGAGGTGACCTTCTCGGTGGATTACACCCCCGTACGCACGGGTACGTTCGACGTGGCTCTGCGCGTCTATCCCAAGAACGACCGCCTGCCGCACCGCATGGACTTCGCGCTGGTGAAGTGGGCTTAACACTCCGATCCTGAATATGCGTCATGTCCCGTCGGGCCTTTGCGGTCCGACGGGCGGCGACGCTGAATTACCGACAGGGAACGTATTGTAAAAACAAAGGTGTCCGCATGCGGCGAACGCATGCGCGGTGCCCTGTTTTTTTCGTGGCGAAGCCTCGGCATGGCGTAAAAACAGGCGCGCGGAGGGGTGTCGGAAACGGACTCGGACGAGTCGTACGAAGGCCCGAACCGTAATTTATTCGGACCGATATTTGCTCCCGAGCATTTTTTTTCGATAAAAATGTCGTATGTGCGATATTTTTACTAACTTTGATGTAAACAGATAATTTTTCAAAAACTTAAATATGTCGGCACTAACATTTGACAAGAGCGAGCTGGGCAATCTGGAGTACTCCCTGCAAAGGGAGATGCTGGCCACCGACCGTAAGGGCGGCTACATGAGCACCACCATCGTGTGCTGCAACACCCGCAAGTACCACGGCCTGATGGTCGCCCCGATCGACCAAAGCGACGAGGCGTACGTGCTGCTGTCGTCGCTCGACGAGACGATCATCCAGCACGACCAGTCGTTCAACCTCGCGCTGCATCGCTACCGCGGGGTATACGAGCCGCGCGGGCACAAATACATCACCGATTTCGAGTATACGCCCACCCCGACGATCACCTATCGCGTGGGCGGCGTGATCCTGCGCAAGGAGCTGCTGTGGATTCACAAGCGCACGCAGCTCATGATCCGCTACACGCTCGTCGACGCCCATTCCGACACCACGCTGCGCCTGCGTCCCTTCTTCGCGTTCCGCAACAAACATTCGTTGTCGAAGGCCAACATGGAGGCCAACGGCCGATCGTACCCCATAAAGGGCGGTGTGAAATGCAAGCTCTACGAGGGTTATCCGTGGCTCTACCTCCAGATCAACAAGGACGACGCCGAATTCGTGGCGGCGCCCGACTGGTACTACGACTTCGAATATCCCGAGGAGATCAAGCGCGGATACGACGGTTACGAGGATCTGCTCACCACGGGCTATTTCGAGATGCCCATCCGCAAGGGCGAGAGCATCATCTTCTCGGCCGCGACGGACGAGATGGCCACCGAGGATACCATATCGCAGATATACGAGGCGTCGATCGCGCGCCGCACCCACAAGATCGATTTCCTGAGCTGCCTGCACCACTCGGCGCGCCAGTTCATCGTACGCCGCGCGGGCGGCCGCACCGAGATGGTGGCGGGGTACCCGTGGTACGGCACCGTGGGCCGCGACACGCTCATATCGCTCCCCGGCATCGTGCTGGAGCAGGGCTACAAGGAGGATTGCATGGACGTGCTCGACACCATGGTGGCGGGCATGCGCGACGGCGATTTCGCAGGCTCGGCCTCGGCACGCGTGGCGGCCGACGCTCCGCTGTGGTTCTTCTGGACGTTGCAGAATCTGGAGCCGCACATCGGCGCCAAGGAGCTGTGGAAACGCTACGGCGGGGCCATGAAGGCCGTGCTGGAGGCCTACCGCCGCGGTTTCGACGGCCGCGTGGCGCTGCACGACAACGGTCTGGTGTGGGCCGCGGCCGACGGCGAGGCGCTCACGTGGATGAACACCAAGGTGGACGGACGGCCCGTCGCCCAAAGGGCGGGCTACGCCGTGGAGATCGAGGCGCTGTGGTACAACGCCGTGAGCTACACCCTCGCGCTGGCGCGCAAGATGAAGGACAAGGAGTTCGCGGAGCGCTGGGGCGACATGCCCGAGCGGACCAAGGCGTCGTTCCTCGCGAAATTCATGCTCGACGAGGGCTATCCTGCCGACTACGTGAACGATTGTGAGGTCAATACTTTCCGCCGTTCGAACATGCTCGTGGCATGTGCATTGGACTACACCATGTTCGGCGAGGAGCAGATCATGGATGTGTTGGGCGTGGTGCGCCGACACCTGCTCACGCGCCGCGGCATACGTTCCCTCTCGCCGCGCAATCCATTCTACGAGCCTTCGTACGCCGAGGACCAGCGTTCGCAGGATCTGGCCTGCCACAACGGATCGACGTGGATCTGGCCCCTGATGCTCTACGTGAAGACGGGCTTCGGCATCGCGGGCGAACGCTTCCTGCCCGAGGCCGAGGAACTGCTGGCGGGCTTCGAAGACGAAATACAGACCGCCTGCATAGGCTCGGTGAGCGAGTGCTTCGAGGGCGATCCTCCGTTCCGCGCGCGCGGCTGCCTGTCGCAGGCCACGAGCGTGGGCGGCCTGCTGTATATAAGCGCCATTACCGAGGAATGGCGCAAGAGGTGCGGCAAGGGCGGAGGCGCCAGGAAGGCCGCACGCAAAAAGAGCAAATAGAGTGGTCCCGGACCCCGAAATGTAAATAATAAATGTGACCGCATGCCTTGATTGACGATGTTCATCGGATTCGTTGACGCATCGCATACGATTACCTAACAAAGCAAGATATAATGAGAGTATTAATGTTTGGCTGGGAGTTCCCGCCTCATATAGCGGGAGGTTTGGGCACGGCGTGTTACGGCATGACGCGAGGGCTGGCACGCAACGACGTGGAGGTGATCTTCGTGATGCCCCGAGCCTCGGGCGACGAGGACGAGCGTTTCGTGAAGGTGGTGAACGCCAGCGACGTCGAGGCCACCTATTGCGATTCGACCGTAGCGGGCGCCGACGATATAATGAAGAAGATTTCGTTCATCCACATCGACTCGAACATGGTTCCCTACATATCGCCCGAAGAGTTCGCCACCTACCGCGAGGAATACGAGCGCACGGGCCGCAAGCTGTGGGAGCGCACGGGCGACTGCTGGACGCAGCGATACACGTTCTCTGGCAAGTACGGCGCCAATCTGCTGGAGGAAGTGGCGCGCTACGCCGTGGTGGCGGCCCAGGTGGCCAAGAATCTGGAGGGGCAGTTCGACGTGATACATGCCCACGACTGGCTGACCTACTTCGCGGGCATAGCCGCCAAACGCGTGTCGGGCAAGCCGCTGGTGGTGCACATGCACGCCACCGAGTACGACCGCTCGGGCGAGAACATCAACCGTCAGACCTACGCCATCGAGCGTGCGGGCATGGCCGCGGCCGACAGGGTGATAGCCGTGTCGAACCTTACGCGCAACATCGTCATAGAGAAATACGGCATCCCCGCCGAGAAGGTGGTGACGGTGCACAATGCCGTGCGTTTCGCCGAGAAGGAGAACGAGATGCCCGAGCGCGGCGTCGACGACAAGATCGTGACGTTCCTTGGCCGCATCACCTATCAGAAGGGGCCCGACTACTTCGTCGAGGCAGCCGCCAAGGTGCTCAAGCGGGTGCCTAACGTGCGCTTCGTCATGGCGGGTTCGGGCGACATGATGAACCACGTGATACGCCGCGTGGCGCGTCTGGGCATCGCCGACCGATTCCATTTCACGGGATTCCTGCGCGGCGAGGACGTGCACCGCATGTTCCAGCTCTCGGACGTCTACATCATGCCGTCGGTGTCGGAGCCGTTCGGAATCTCGCCTCTGGAGGCCATGCGGTCGAACGTGCCCGTAATCATATCGAAGCAGAGCGGCGTGGCCGAAGTGCTGGACTACGCCGTGAAGGTGGACTACTGGGACGTGGACGCCATGGCCGACGCCATCTACGGCTTCGTGAAGTATCCCGCCCTGTCGAAGATGTTCGCCGAAAAGGGTCTGGAGGAGGTGACGGGCCTGAAGTGGAACAACGCCGCCGCCAAGATCAAGCGCGTGTACGAGGAGGCGATAAATGAGTGCAAATAATAAACAATGAATAAGATATGAAAACCGTTTGCTTATATTTTCAAGTGCATCAGCCGTGGCGTTTGAAAGTTTACCGATTCTTCAACATCGGCAAGGATCACAACTATCTGGACGACTTCACCAACCGCTCGATCATGCAGAAGGTGGCGCGCCAGTGCTATCTGCCGATGAACGCGCTGCTGCTGAAGCTCATCAAGGAGAACAAGGGGGCGTTCCGCTGCTCGTTCTCGATAACGGGCTCGGCGGTGGAGCAGTTCCGCACCTATGCGCCCGAGGTGCTCGACTCGTTCCGTGCGCTGGCCGACACGGGGTGCGTGGAGTTCCTGGCCGAGACCTATTCGCACTCGCTGGCCGCGCTCTCGTCGAAGGAGGATTTCGTGGAGCAGGTGAAGCTGCACTCGGCCATGATAAAGAAGGAGTTCGGCAAGAAGCCCGCGGCGTTCCGCAACACGGAGCTCATCTACTCGGACCAGATCGGCGCCATGGTGTCGGAGCTGGGATTCAAGACCATACTGGCCGAGGGCGCCAAGCACGTGCTGGGCTGGAAGTCGCCCGACTACATCTACACCAACGCCATCGACAACCGTCTGCGCGTGCTGCTGCGCAACTATAAGCTCTCGGACGACATAGCTTTCCGCTTCTCGAACAAGGGGTGGGACCAGTATCCCCTCACGGCCGACAAGTTCGCTTCGTGGATCGCGGGCGAGACGGGCGAGGTGGTCAATCTGTTCATGGACTACGAGACCTTCGGCGAGCACCAGAAGGCCGACACGGGCATCTTCGACTTCATGAAGGCGCTGCCCAAGGCCGTGCTGAAGCAGGGCGACTTGCAGTTCTCGACGGTGAGCGAGGCGGCCAAGGCCTACCAGCCCGTGGGCGTGCTCCACTGCCCGCACGTGATGTCGTGGGCCGACGAGGAACGCGACGTGACGGCATGGCTCGGCAACGAGTTGCAGAACGAGGCTTTCTCGAAACTCTATGCCCTGAAGGATAAGATCAAGGCGCTGAAGAGTGCCGATTTCACATACGTGTGGAACTTCATGCAGACTTCCGACCATTTCTACTACATGGCCACCAAGTGGCTGTCGGACGGTGACGTGCACTCCTATTTCAACCCCTACGGATCGTCTTACGAGGCCTTCATCAATTACATGAACGTGCTTTCGGATTTCGAGATCGAGATCGACAAGGCGCTGGCGGCGAAAAACGGACGGCGCAAGAAAGAGTCGGTGTTGGCATAGAGGTTCGGAATCTGCGGAATGTAAGCCGCGGTTTGCAGGGCTGCGGTTGACGGAGACGCTCCGCGGGTTGGCGTTTGCGGCCGAAAATTCCGAAGTATATAAATTATCTGAAAAAGTTAACGATCGGGAGATTGTCATGTGGCAATCTCCCGATTTTGCCTATTTTTGCATATTGAAATTAATCCTCATACCATGATCGATTCCGATATCCGCACCGAAGATTACGGCCGATTCCCGTCGCCGTGCTACATAGTCGAAGAACGTCTGCTGCGTCGCAATCTTGCGCTCATAAGCCGTGTGGCGCGCGAGAGCCGCACCGAGATCATCCTCGCTTTCAAGGCTTTCGCGCTGTGGCGCACCTTCCCCGTGTTCCGCGAATACATAAACGCCACCACGGCCAGCTCGCTCAACGAGGCGCGCCTGGCGTGCGAGGAATTCGGCAGCCGAGCACACACCTATTCGCCCGCGTACACCGACGACGAGTTCGACCATATCATGCGGTGCAGCAGCCACATAACATTCAATTCGCTCACGCAGTACGAACGTTTCTACCCGCGGGTGAAGACCTCGGGCGAGCCGATAAGCTGCGGGTTGCGCATCAACCCCGAATATTCGGAGATAGAGGTCGAGCTCTACGACCCCTGTGCCGCGGGGAGCCGCTTCGGGGTGACGGCCGACCGTCTGCCCGACCGCCTGCCCGAGGGTATAGAGGGATTCCACTGTCACTGCCACTGCGAGTCGGACAGCACGGCGCTCGCGCATACGCTCGAACACCTCGAAGCGCGTTTCGCGCCGTGGCTCGGGCAGATAAAGTGGCTCAATCTGGGCGGCGGCCACCTCATGACCCGCAAGGGGTACGACGTCGGGCTTCTGATACGTCTGCTCAACGGTCTGCACGAGCGTTACCCGCATCTGCGGCTGATCCTCGAACCCGGGTCGGCATTCGCCTGGCAGACGGGGCCGCTGCTCTCGCAGGTGGTGGACGTGGTGGAGGATCGGGGCATACGCACCGCCATACTCAACGTCAGCTTCACATGTCACATGCCCGATTGTCTGGAGATGCCCTACCAACCCGCCGTGCGGGGCGCAGAGACGTTGCCCGCCGACATCGGCGAGGCGCGCGCGCAGGCCCGCGAGGGGCAGCATCTCTACCGTCTGGGCGGCAACAGCTGCCTGAGCGGCGACTATATGGGCACATGGGCGTTCGACCGCGAGCTGCATGCGGGCGACTACGTGGTTTTCGAGGATATGATCCACTACACGACGGTGAAGACCTGCATGTTCAACGGCATAGCCCATCCCGCCATCGCCATGCTGCATTGCGACGGCAACGCGGAGGTGCTGCGCCGATATTCTTACGAGGATTATCGCGATAGGATGGATTAGGTCGGTCGCCGACGGTGTGTGTATGGTATTTATCTTCGGCGGCTGCGGGGGTCGCATTTTGCGCGAGCCGCCGAAGATAACGCCGCTTTGCGGCGCAGTTACTCGGCCCGCGCGACTCTGCGAGTCGCAGGCGTAACGCCTGTTTTATGAAAAAGATATTTCGTCATGCCACCGAACGTAAGTGAGGATTGGCATCTCAACCGATAATTATGCACCCTTTTGACGTCAAAAGGTTGCGCGAAAAACCGCCGCGGTGAAACGATTTCGGGGTCGTCCTTGCGACTGCGCTGAATCGGATGCCTGCGGCACTTTTGAAGCAATCAAAAGTTCGCTTACGCAGACGTTTTCTCGCCTCGGCAAAGCTCGAACAAGTTCGGCTCTGCCCTTATCGAAAACGTTCTCCGATTCTTAACGCTCCGTCGCCGCGACCGCTCTTTGCCCGAAATCGCTTCTGCTGCGGGATGGGCTGGCGCATGTGTATTTTGCGGCTCTTTGAGCCGCGCAGTTCGCCGCCGCCCCACCGCGGCGGACTGCTAAAGCATTCCTGCCGCCGTCGGCGAACAGCACACCCAAAACCGAAAATGCAGTCCGTCAGGACTGCGCGGGCTGCAGCCTTCGCCCCGCGGAGGCCCGCAACTCACTTTACGTTCGAAAGCGTCCTCCGCAGGCTGCCGCCCGAAAACAGTATGTTAATTTACGTGCGTCAACCCGCCCCCCCCCCAAGCAGAAGCGATTTCGGGCGAAAGGCAGTCGCTGTGACCCGCCCCCGCCGACGGGTTGTCAGTCGATGAATCGGCGGGTGAGGGGCTCGAATTCGTCGATGCGGCGGTCGCGCAGGAACGGCCACCAGCGGCGCACGTTCTCGCAGCGGCACATGTCGACGTCGACCGTCATGACGCACTCGTCGCACCCCGCCTCGGCCAGCATCTCGCCCTGCGGACCCGCCACGAAACTGTGTCCCCAGAACTCTATGCCTCCCGTCGCGCCGCTCGGATCGGCCTCGCGGCCGCAGCGGTTCACCGCCACCACGGGCAGCCCGTTCGCCACGGCATGACCGCGCTGCACCGTCTGCCAGGCGCACAGCTGACGCTGTTTCTCGTCGTCGGCATCGCTGCTCTCCCAGCCTATGGCGGTGGGGTAGATCAGCAGCTCGGCACCCTGCAAGGCCATCATGCGCGCCCCCTCGGGGTACCACTGGTCCCAGCACACCTGCACCCCCAGCACTCCGACCGAGGTGCGTATGGGGCGGAATCCCAGATCGCCCGGGGTGAAATAGAACTTCTCGTAATAGGCGGGATCGTCGGGGATGTGCATCTTGCGGTAGCGGCCCGCCACCGAGCCGTCGCGCTCCAGCACCACGGCGGTGTTATGGTAGAGTCCCGCCGCACGACGCTCGAAGAGCGACGTGACCAGCACCACGCCGTTGCGGCGCGCCGCTTCGCCGTAGAACTCGGTCGAGGGGCCCGGGATCGGCTCGGCCAGATCGAAGTTGGCTGTCGACTCCGTCTGACAGAAGTAGGGCGTATTGTGAAGCTCCTGCAATACCACCAGCTCGGCGCCTTCGCCCGCGGCGGCATCTATGCGGTCGGCGAGTTTGCGTTTGTTGGATTCGATATCGGCCGATATCGACTGTTGGATGAGTGCGATTTTCATCGTATATTCTATTTATTTTTATTTCTAATATAAAGTTATCGACATGGCTCTGCCATGTCGGCAGTTCGCCGCCGCCCCCACGCGGCGGACTGCTGAAGCATTCCTCCGCCGTCGGCGAACAGCCTGTTTATCCTCGGCGGCTGCGGGGCGGATTACTGCGCGAGCCTCACCCCTTCGGGATACTGCATGGTCACGCAGTGCAGCGATCCGTGCCAGCGTATGAGCACGCGGCAGTCGACGGGCACGATCTCGCGGTCGGGGAAGGCTTCGGCCAGCACCTCGGCGGCGCGGCGGTCGTTGTCGGGCTGTCCGTACGAGGGCATCAGCACCGCGCCGTTCATGACGAGGAAATTGGCGTAGGTGGCGGGCAGACGCTCGCCGTCGCACCGCACCTGGTCGGCCATGGGCAGCGGCAGCAGACGGTAGGGCCGCCCGTCGGCCGTGCGGAAAGCGCGCAATTCGCGTTCCATGGCCTCCAGCTCGGCGTGGTGCTCGTCTGTGCTATCGTCGCAGCGCACATATACTATGGTGTCGTCGGGACACAGACGCGCCAGCGTGTCGATATGGCCGTCGGTGTCGTCGCCCGCGAGATATCCGTGGTCGAGCCGCAACACCCGCTCGGCACCTAACTTTCGGCGCAGCATGTCGTCGGCCTCGTCGGCGTCGGCATAGTCGTTGCGCCCCTCTGAGAGCAGGCACGACGAGGTGGTGAGCAGCGTGCCACGCCCGTCGGACTCCACCGAGCCGCCCTCCAGAATCGTGTCGTTGTCGTCGACGTAGACCGCCGAGCCGCGGTCTATCGCCCCCGCGTATAGGGCGGCGTTTATCCTGTCGTCCCTCTCCGCGGCGAATTTGCCGCCCCAGCCGTTGAAACGGAAGTCGTGCAGGGCAAGGCCGCCGCTACGATCCTCGCATGTGAGGAAAGCGTGGTCGCGCGCCCAGGTGTCGTCGGTCGGGCATTCGAATATCGTGATGCGGAACCCGCCCGCCGCGCGGACGGCGAATACTCCCTCCCGCACTTCGGCGGCGCTTTCGGCCGTTATGCCCGCCGCGCGAAGCTCCTCGGACACGGCCCGCGGCTCGGGGGTCACGACGAGCAGATCCTCGCGCCGCGCCACCTCGCGGGCAATGGCTGCGAAGCACGCCTTAGCCTCGTCGAGGCACGACGCCCAGTCGGTGGCGGCATGGGGCCACGTGAGCTGCACGAAGCTCTGCGCCTCCCACTCGGCAGGCAGTCTGAAATATGTTTCGGACGATACGTTCATCTTATTTCGGTTTGAGAACGTAAAGATATGCAATTTCGGCGGTTCGATCCGCGATTTTTTCGTATTTTTGAGACATACACACCAACACACTGCTTTACCATGAAAAAAATCCTCATCACGATCTGCGCCGCGGCGGCTATGCTGGCCGCAGGCTGCGGTAAGAATGCCGCGGGCGACGGCTTCATACGTATCGACGGCACCGACCTCGTAGGTCCCGACGGCGAGAAGTTCCTTATCCGAGGCACCAACCTCGGCAACTGGCTCAACCCCGAGGGCTACATGTTCGGATTCTCGAAGACCAACTCGCCCTCGAACATCGATCTCATGCTGCGCCAGCTGGCGGGTCCCGACTACGCCGCCGAGTTCTGGGCCCGATTCAAGGACAACTACATCACCCGCGCCGACATCGATTTCATCGCCTCGACGGGTGCCAACACCATCCGCCTGCCGTTCCACTACCGTCTTTTCACCAACGAGGACTACATGGGTCTGACCTCGGCGCAGGACGGCTTCGAGCGTATCGACACCCTCGTGGAGTGGTGCCGCGAGGCGGGGCTGCGATTGATTCTCGACATGCACGACGCCCCGGGCGGACAGACGGGCGACAACATAGACGACAGCTACGGCTATCCGTGGCTCTTCGAGAGCGAGGCGAGCCAAAAGCTCTTCTGCGACATATGGCGGCGCATAGCCGACCGCTACAAGGACGAGCCCGTGATTCTGGGATACGATCTTCTCAACGAACCGATAGCCCCCTATTTCGACAACATGGAGCAGATCAACTCGCGTCTGGCCGCCATCTACAAGATGGGATTCGAGGCCGTGCGCGAGGCGGATCAGAACCATATCGTCATGCTCGGCGGCGCGCAGTGGAACGGCAATTTCCGCCCGCTGGAGAATACCGTTTTCGACGACAAGGTGATGTACACCTGCCACCGCTACGGCGGCGACCCGACTCCCGAGGCCATCCGCGGGTTCATCGAGTTCCGCGACCGCACGGGAGTGCCCATGTACATGGGCGAGATAGGCCACAACTCCCACGAGTGGCACTCGGCGTTCTGCAAGACCATGGAGGATAACAATATAGGATGGACGTTCTGGCCCTACAAGAAGATGGGCGGCTCGTCGTTCACCTCGGTCGAGGCTCCCGAAGGCTGGCGCGAGACGATAGTGGCTTTCGCCGAGGCTCCGCGCGGCACCTACAACGAAGTGCGTGCGGCGCGTCCCGACAGGGCCGAGGCCCGACGCATCCTCGATCGGTTCCTCGAAAACTGCCGATTCGAAAACAACAAAGTGGAGACGGGCTACATCGAGTCGCTGGGCCTGAAGGCGCAATGACATGAAAACGCGGGATGCCCGATCGGGCACCCCGCGTTTTCTTAACGGCATCGCAGCTTGTAGCCCACGCCGCGTATGCTGACTATCTCCACCGAAGGGTCGGCCGCGAGCCTGCGCCGCAGACGTGACACGAAGACGTTGAGGCTGCGCAGATTGAAGAAGCTGTCGTCGCCCCACAGCTCGCGCAGCATGCCCGCCGCCTCGACCGTCTCGCCCTTGCGGCGGCACAGCCGTGCCAGCACCTCCGACTCGCGCGCCGACAGCGTAGCGCACTCCCCGTCGAGGCAGAGCCGTCCCGTCTCGGCGTCGAACACGTAGCGTCCTATCTCGTAGCGCGGCTCTGCCGCGGCGGCACCCGTCACGCGCCCGACCAGCGCGCGCACCCGCACTATCAGCTCGTCGATGGCGAAGGGCTTGCGCAGGAAGTCGTTGCCGCCCGATTCGAATCCGCGTACCACGTCCTCGGTGGCCGAACGTGCCGTGAGGAACAGTACGGGGGCACGGCAGCCCTCGCTGCGCAGCGTGCGCACCAGCGTGTAGCCGTCCATGCGCGGCATCATCACGTCGGTCACCACGGCGTCGAACCGCTCGCGGCGGCAAATCTCCAGCGCCTCGGCTCCGTCATGGGCCAGCCGCACGTCGAAATCGCGGTCGGAGAGCGTGTCGGCCAGGATCTCGGCCAGCATGCGCTCGTCCTCCACCATCAAAAGTCTTATCTTATCGGCCATCGTCGGGCAGTGTTATCGTTATGGTCGTTCCCTCGCCTCTGCGGCTGCTCGCGGCGATGCGGCCGCCGTGACGCTCCGCTATGCGGCGCGCGTAATAGAGTCCGAGTCCGTAGCCCCGCACCTCCTGCACGTCGCCCGTGGGGATGCGGTAGAATTTGTCGAATATGTGCTTCATGTGGCGCGGGTCCATTCCCAGGCCGTCGTCCGCCACGCTTATCGCGATCCCGCGGGCCGTCCGCCGCGCCGTGATCGCTATCCGCACCCGTTCGCCCGAATATTTGAGCGAGTTGTCGACCACGGTGGCTACGATGTTCGCCAGATGGAACTTGTCGGCCCTCACGCACAGATCGTCGGGACAGTCGACCGTGACGTCGGCGCGCTTGCCTGCCGCGCCGCACTTTGCCGCCGCGCCGTCGAGCAGGGGCCGCAGCGCGAATGTCGTCATGCAGAGCCGCAGAGGCCCCTCCTCGGCCACCGATGCCGACAGTATGTGTTCCACCATCGACGAGAGCTGCGCGAGCTGCACGCTCACCATCTCGGTGTAGCGCTCGCGTCGGGCGCGGTCGGCGTCGGCCGAGAAGTTGCGCAGCGCGTCGCAGGCGGCGCAGGCAACGGCGATGGGTGTCTTCAGTTCGTGGGTTATGTTGTGCGTCAGATCGCGGCGCATCTCGTCGAGACTCTTCTGTCGGAACATGATCCGCAGCAGACAGACGAACGTGGCCACCAGCAGCGCCACTATCGCCGCCGCCGAGAGCAGCACGCTCCGCATGTCGCCCAGCAGGCGTCGGTAGGGCATCTCGACCTGGACCCGCAGCGCGAAGTCGCCCTCGTCGTCGATCTCTATCTCGGCCGTCACGGGGTTCTTCGGCACGGCCGCGTTCTCGCTGCTCATGAGCACCGTGCCGCCGTGCGTGCGGTCCATCACCTCGGCCGTGTGGGGTTGCAGCGCATCCTGCTCCAGCAGGTCGGCCGAGAAGTAGAGCTCGAAATCGTCGAGGTCGACGTTTATCACCCCCTCCGTGCCGCTTCCCGCGACGTCGGAGGCGCGGAAAGCCTTGTAGACGCTCTTGTAGGCAGCCGACCACACCCGACGCTCGAACCCCTCCGTCGCGTCGCGCCACAGCTGCCACACGAAAAAGCACTGCACGGCAACCAGCAGCGTCAGCGACACGGCCACGGCTATCGATATGTAGCGGAAGGTATTGCTGTTCATTTTCGTAGGTTCTCCCATGCAAAGATAGCGGTTTTGCGCTCCTTTGCGCCGACATTAACATTTCTTAACAAAATTTGTCCGTTCTTCGGCGCCGCGGATTCCGTAACGCGTTATTTTTGCATCGAAGACGAAAATCGGAAATGTCATGACCAAACGAATATTCCTACTGCTGGCCGCCCTGGCGGTCGCCGCAATGGCCGCGACGGCTTCTGCCCGCCGCGATTCCGTCGCTCTTGCGGGGCGCATATCCGGCATACGCGTCGCTGCCGTGAGCGACGCCTCGAAACCGCTGTGCGTGATCAGGCACAAGGGCAGGAAATATGTTCTGGACATTGCGTCGCTCAAGAGCGTCGACACCCGCGACATAAAGTCGATATATGTATTGAAAGACGATGCGAGCCGCATGTTCGACGACTGCGGCGACACCTCGGGCGGAGTGATCATAGTGGACATCCGCGACGGGGCGCCGCTGCCAGCCGAGGCCCGTTCGGCGGGCGGAGCCGCGAGGGCCGAGGCCGTGAAGCGGGATTCGCGGTCGGAAGGTGCGGCGGACAAGGACGGCGCGGGACCGCTGAAACTGGTCGAGGGGCAGGACGGCGAGCTGAAAGCCGCGGCCGTCGACACCGTGAAGAGCAGCGACATAGAGTCCATGACCATAATCAAGAACGGGAAGGCCCGCGACTACGACTCCTACGGCGACACCTCGAAAGGGGTGGTCATCATCAGGATCAAGAAGAACGCCGCATCCGAAAAGTGATCCTGCGGCCGTCGCGGCTCCTAAAAGCCGCAAGGTTTCGCTCGCCGCGTCGTAAAATCTTCGCCGCGGCCGCCGAAAACGCGGCGCGGGACTTGCGTCGTAAGTAAATTTCGTTATATTTGCATTCGGAACGGCACGCCGCTCCCCAACCCGAATTGCAACCGACAAAAGATCCCTCGTCATGTCACGAATCAAGTCCGTAATCCTCTATGCGCTCGCCGCAATCGCGATCGCCGTCTCGCTGTTTGCCCTCGGCGGCTGTTCGAAATCGGAAACCGAAGATATTCCCGATGCGGTGACGGTCGCGGTGGAGGGCGATGCCGTGACGGTCATACCGAACGGCCGAAGCACCGAGATATACTTCACGGTCAGTCCCGCCTCGACCGATTTCACGTACAACAGCGGCAACTACAACGTCCGCCTCTGCAACGCGTCGACGCATACGACCATGGCCGAAGTCTACATATCGGAGACGCAGGCGGTCGGCGGGGGACGCTACAAGGCGCGGCTCACGGACCGCAGCGACGGCAAATCCTACCGTCTCGACGTGTGTCTGTGCATCGTGGCCGACAAGAGCGCCTACTATTCCGAGCCGTTCTGCATACAGAATTCCGATGTCAAGGCGGGCATCTCTTCCGTGAGATTCCTCAGGCGCGACAACCCGCAGCTCGAAAAGGACATATACTGCGACTACGACCCCGCGACGGCCACCTTCACGGCCCGCTCCGCCACGGTGATTCCCGAACTGGCCGACGCGAGCCGTCTGATAGCCTCGTTCGCGGCCGACGGCGACGTGACGGTCGACGGTCGCAGGCAGGAGAGCGGAGTCACTCCCAACGACTTCTCGCAGCCGCTGACCTACGTAGCCTCGTCGGCTGACGGCGGCCGAAGCGAATACACCGTGAAGTTCGTCAACTTCACGGGACTCCCCGTGGTGTACGTCAACTCCTCGACCCGCCGCACCCCCATCAATGCCGACATAACGTCGAAGACGGAGTGGAAGACGGCCACCATACAGATCGACGGCAACGGCGTTTTCGAGGATCTGCCCGTGACCGACATGCAGTTGCGCGGCCGCGGCAACATCACCTGGGGCTGGAACAAGAAGCCGTTCAACATGAAGTTCGAGAAACGCACCGAGATACTCGGCATGCCCAAGCACAAGCGGTGGATAATGCTGGCCAACTACGCCGACATAACCATGCTGCGCAACGCCGTGTCGTTCCATGTCTCGGGCCTCACCTCGCTGGCGTGGGCGCCGCGCGGGGAGTTCGTCGAACTGGTCTACAACGGCAAATATTCGGGCACCTACTATCTGGTCGAGCAGGTGCGCATCGACAAGAACCGCGTGAACGTGGCCGAGATGAAACCCGAGGACACCGACATTACGGGCGGTTATCTGGTCGAGATGGATTTCCATGCCGACGCCACGCCCTACCAGTGGAAACCGCTGGTCGCCTGCCGCCAGAGCGGAATATATCTGGTCAAGTCGCCCGACGAGGACGATTTGACCGAGCCGCAGTACAATTATATAAAGAATTATATCCGCGATTTCGAGAAGGCGATCACGAGCAGCAAGCTGTCGGATCCCGATGAGGGGTACAAGAAATACATCGAGCCTCTGTCGTTCGTCGACTATTGGCTGATATACGAGGTGTGCATCAATCACGAGATA
>CAUHCL010000011.1 GCA_959604655.1 uncultured Alistipes sp.
ACCTCGTCGTGTCGTTCATCGGTTACGAGGATCAAAAGGTAAGCATCGCGGGAAAGACCTCCGTAGAGGTGATTCTCAAGGAGGATGCGCAGGCCATCGAGGCCGTGTCGGTCATCGGATACGGTTCAGCCAACAAGGTGGGAACCACCATCGGTTCGGTCGCCAAGGTCAAGGGCGAGGTTCTGGAGAACAAGCCCACGGCCAACGTGGCCGACGCCTTGCAGGGTAAGGTGGCAGGTTTGCAGGTCTACACCTCGTCGGGTGAGCCTACGACCGCATCGTCTATCCGTCTGCACGGTGTGGGTTCGACCAACGCGGGTACCGCACCGCTGATTCTGCTCGACGGCGCCCCCATCACCACGGGAACCATGGTGATGCTGAACCCCAACGACATCGAGTCGGTGAACGTGCTGAAAGACGCTTCGGCGACTTCGGTATACGGTGCACGTGCGGCTAACGGCGTCATGTACATCGTGACGAAGAAGGGTTCGCGCGACCGCGAGGCCACCATCACGCTCAACACACAGTACGGTATTTCGCAGCCCGCCACCAACAAGTTCCACTTCATGTCGGGCAGCGAGCTGGCTACATACCAGCACAAGTACGGCTATCTGACCGACAGCCAGCTGGAGGATATTCTGGCGTCGGGCGTGAACACCAACTGGCGCAAGCACCTCTTCAATCAGAACGCTCCCATGTACCAGGTCGACCTGTCGGTTTCGGGCGGTTCGGAGCGCACCACCTACTACGTATCGGGTATGTTCATGGATCAGCAGGGTACCGACCCCGCATCGAGCCTGCACAAATATGCCGTACGTTCGAACGTGGAGTCGAAAGCCAACAAATGGCTGAAGGTGGGCATGAACCTCGGTCTGGGATACGACCGTCGCGAGCAGGCCAACTCGACTCAAGGTTATCTGAACTACATGGCCGACAACGTGGCTTTCGGTGCCATCATGTTCCCCACCTACGCGTCGCCCTACAACGAGGACGGCACCGATGTGGAGAAGATCCCCTACATCGGTGTGGTAAACCCGCTTCTGAAGAACAAGTACTATGCTTACATCGGCCGTACGTTGCAGGTCAACGCCACCGCATACGCATTGATCACTCCGTTCAAGAACTTCAACATCAAGTCGCAGTTGAGCGGCGACATATGGTACTACACCACTAAGAGCACCTCGTCGCCCGCATATCCCTTCGGTTCGGGCAAGGGTTCGGTATCGCGCACCGCGTCGAACGACCACACCCTCACCTACACCAACACGATGGACTACCAGTGGACTTCGGCCGAGAAGCACAACTTCTACATCTTGGCAGGTCACGAGAGCGTGCAGTACCGCTACGACAAACTCTCGGCAGGCCGCAGCGGCCAGACCGACGAGCGTATGATGACCATCGGCAACGGTACGGGAACTCCCTCGGCTTCGGACGATGCAAGCGAATACTACTTCAACTCGGCTTTCGGCCGTCTGGAGTACAACTTCGACCGCAAGTACTTCTTCGACGCTTCGGTACGTTACGACGCCTCGTCGCGTTTCGGTGCAAGCAACCGCGGCGCCACCTTCTTCGCTCTGGGTGCGATGTGGGATCTGAAGCGCGAGAACTTCCTCGCCGACAGCAATGCGCTCAACGCATTGAAGCTCAAGATTTCGTACGGTACGCAGGGTAATGCCGACATCGACGCTTACTCGGCTCTGGGCCTCGTGGCCTCGGGCAACTACTACGACCAGTCGGGTCTGGTGATAAACACCATCGACAACCCCGAGCTGAGCTGGGAGACCCAGAAGCTCTTCACCGTGGGCGTGACGGCAGGCCTGTGGCAGGATCGCCTGACCGCCGAGGTCGAGTTCTACAACCGTAAGACCGAGGATATGCTTATGAAAGTGCCCTACCCCTACACTTCGGGTTACTCGTCGGGTATGAGAAACGTGGGCAGCATGTACAACCGCGGTATCGACGTCAACGTGAGCGGCGACGTGGTACGCACCAAGGACTGGTTGGTGAACCTGCACGTGAACTTCTCGTACAACAAGAACTGCGTGACCAAGATATTCAACGGCTATGACGAATATCCCATGCCGAGCTATCTGATGTCGTACACCGTAGGTCACGACGTGGGCGAGCTCTATTGCGAGACTCTGCTGGGCGTCGATCCCGACGACGGTAAGTACATGTGGGCAGCCATCGATCCCGCCACGGGCGAGCGCTACGCCACCAAGGACTACAACGAGTCGGTCGCCGAGTTGCAGGGCAAGTCGCGCTACGCTCCGTGGGCAGGCGGTTTCGGCCTGAACGCCAGCTGGAAGGGCATCAGCATTGCTGCCGACTTCTCGTGGAACTACGGCAAGTATCTGGTCAACAACGACCGTTACTTCACCGAGCTGGACCAGTACACCTCGTACAGCCGTAACAAGGACCTGCTGAACCGTTGGGAGAAGCCGGGCGACGTGGCCAAGTACGGTAAGTTCGGCCAGACCGTCCAGTTCGACTCGCACCTGATCGAGGACGCATCGTTCCTGCGACTGAAGAACCTCACCGTAGGTTACTCGCTGCCGCGCAAATGGATGGACAAGACGGGCTTCATGAAGGGCGCACGTATCTACTTCACGGCTCGCAACCTGCTCACCGTGACCAAGTACACAGGTTTCGACCCCGAGGCCGATACCAACCTCACCTATGGTCGTTATCCCAACTCGCGTCAGTTCGTTGGCGGTTTGCAACTCACATTCTAACCAATTACGTGTAACAAATAAAGATGACGAATATGAAAAAAATAGCAATATCGATCGTAATTGCCGCCTGCTCGCTGATCTTTACCTCTTGCGATCTGGACACCTATCCCGAAAACAAGCTGGTGAACGATCAGGCGCTGAAGACCATGAGCGATCTTGAGAAATTCGAGCTCGGAACCTATGCGCTGTTCCGCGGCAACTTCGCCGCTCCGCTCATCATCGCAGGCGATCTTCAGGGCGACTACGTGAACGCAGTCCGCGGTTTCGGCAACACGTACGGACCGCTCCACAAATGGGACTACTCTTACGCCGACTACGAGGTGGAGGATGTTTGGCAGGCCAACTACAAGACCATCGCACAGACCAACTACGTTCTGTCGAAGGACGGTTCGATCAGCTACACCGACGAGGAGAAGGTCGACTACGACGCAATCATGGGTGAGATGTACTTCATCCGCGCCATGTCGCTCTTCCAGCTCATCGAGAAGTTCTGCGGCGACTACGACGCCGCGACGGCAAGCAAGGAGTATTCGGGTATGCCCGTGCTGAAGGGCTTCAATCCTCAGGAGATGCCCTCGCGCAGCACGCTCGCCGACACCTACGCACAGGTTCTGTCGGATATAGCCGCAGCCAAGAGCCGTCTGAACGGCACGGGCGGCCAGGCAGGAGCCAAGGTCCTCACGGAGGATTGCGTTACGGCTCTGGAGGCCCGCGTATATCTTCAGATGCACAACTACGACGAGGCCTACAAGAAGGCCACCTCGCTCATCGCCGACGGCACATATTCGCTTGCCGCTTCGGCAGCCGATCTGAAGAAGCTCTTCACCGACGACTCGGGTTCGGAGATCATCTTCGTATTCTATGCCAGCACGACCGAGCTCCCCGCCGACTACGGCACCCAGTTCGTTCGCGACCAGAACAGCAAGGACGACTACTACATGCCGCAGTACATACCCACGCAGACGCTCGTCGACATGTACGACGAGGCCGACTACCGCAAGGGCGTGTATTTCATCAAGGCCGAGAACTCGACCTGCGAGATCAACGGCAACAAGATCGCTACCCCCGTATACCTGATGAACAAATACCCGGGCAACCCCGCATTGCAGACCACCGCAGGCTCGAAGAACTACCGCAACGCATTCAAGGTGTTCCGTATAGCCGAGATGTACCTGATCGCGGCCGAGGCGGGTCTCTACGCCCAGGGCGGCGATGCCAAGACCTACCTGAACGCTTTGCGCACCAAGCGCGGCCTGAACGCTCTGGGCAGCGTGGCTCTGGCCGACGTCAAGGCCGAGCGCACGCGCGAGCTGATGTTCGAGGGTAACCGCATATCGGATCTGAAGCGCTGGGGCGACGGCATCTCGTCGCGCAAGCCCCAGACGGGTAAGATCGGTACGGGCGAGACCTTCGGTCTGATCGAGAGCGGCAGCATGTTCGAGAATCTGTCGGTTACGAGCAGCGACTACCGTTTCGTATGGCCCGTTCCGTCGAACGAGATCTATGCCAACCAGGTTCTTGCCGACCAGCAGAACCCGGGCTGGGAGAAATAGGATAATATCCTAACTTTTGACCGAGCGGTCCCCGTGCGATGCGGGGGCCGCTTTTTCGTTTGCCGCGCAGGCGCGTCTGCCGCGGCCGCACGGGTAGCGGCTTCGCCCCGCAGAGGCTGTCTTGCGCGGATCGCAACTTGCCGAAACACGCCCTGCGCAGTCCGCCGCCGTGCACGGCTCGATCGAGACCCGCTCATCCGAGGACAGCATTGCATCCATCACCGCAGTCCATCGCTATTCGCCCAGCAGAGCGTCCGACAGGACCGAAAGAGCAGACCGCAATGCGGAAAACAGCAAAGACGAAGTGGCGGACGGGCGAAAACGAGCGGCACAGCAGACAACGGAAACGGAGGCAGGCGACTACCCCGCTTGCGGACATAAAAAACCCGACCACATAATATGGGTGTTATATTAAATTCCACTCCGTATTAAACATTTGGCTCTTTAATTTGGGGTATCGTTAGACCCGTGCGAGCCGTAGCCTCTGCCCCGCGGAGGCTCGCTAACGCTCACCCCGCAGGCTACGACTCGCATCCGAAAAACTCGAAGCGGACAACTCCCCCTATGCGATCTACTTCGAAAGCTCGGCAACGGCAGCCTTGGCGGGAGTGGCGTAAGGCTCGGTCGTAACCTTCTTGAACGCTGCGATGGCTTTGTCCTTCATCTCCTTGGCGTTGTAGGCCGAAGCGAGGTTGTAATACACGGCGCTCTTGTCCTCGTCGGTCGTCTGAGCCTCGGCAGCGGCCTCGCCCAGCTCGATAACCTTGGCGTAGTCCTTCTTCAGCAGGTAGGCCTGAACGGCGATACGCTGAGCCAGAGCCTTGTCGGCGATGGTCTCCGACATGGCGATGATGCCGTCGAAATCGTTAGCCTGCTGCAACTTGGCAACCTGGTTGTTGGTATACTGACCCATCTTCTCCTTGGCAGCGGCGATGGCTGCGTCGTACTTGGGGCTGGGCAGCGCGGCAACTTCCTCGCAAACCTTCATGCCCTCGGCATATTTGTCCATCTTGAAGTAGCTCTCGGCAAGGTTCATGGCCATATCCGTATTCTTGGGATCGGCGGCGTAGCCCTTGGCGAAGATCTCGATAGCCTTGGCGTAGTCCTCGCCGTTGAAAGCCGAAGCACCCTGTGCCTGATATACCTTCGCGAGCATGGCACCTGCCTTGGCGGCTGCGGCGTTGTTCTTGAACTCCTTGGCCTTGGCGACAGCCTTGTTGAGGTTGGCTATGGCATCGGCGAACTTGGCGTCGGCATCCTCGGGCTTCTGAGCCTTCATGGCCGCTGCGGCAGACATGGCACCCATTCCCTGATAAGCCGCGGGAAGATTCTTCTTGGCATTCTCCACGCAACCCAGAACGGTATCGTCCTCCGACTCTTCACCGTCGGCGATGACCTTCTCCAAAAGTTCCGCAGCCTTGGCGAAGTTCTTGGCCTTGAGAGCCTCGGTACTTTGATTATAGACCGCAACAACATCCTCCTGTGCAGACGCAACGGCAAAAGCCATCAACGCAACTGCCATAAAAACAATCTTTTTCATAATCTAAATTAATGTTTATCAGGTTAAATTTTCAATGTTTTCCCGTTAGTGTCCCGCCGCACGCGACGATAGAACTTTACAAAGTTATATCTTTTTCTTTATATTGCAAATTTTTAGCATCCGTGCCGATACATCAGTGAACGCCTCGAACCGCCTACCGCAACCCTTTGAAAAACTCCTTCATCAGGGCTTCGCACTCCTCGGCCAAAACGCCGCCCGCCACCTCGGTCTTGGGGTGGAATATGTGCCCGCCCACAGTGGTGTAGCCGCGTTTTGGGTCGGCAGCACCGTAGACCACACGGTCGACCTGACTCCATGCCAGCGCCCCCGCACACATCACGCACGGCTCGACGGTGACATACAACGTGCATCCTTTCAGATACTTCCCGCCGAGAGTCGAGGCCGCTGCCGTGATACTCTGCATCTCGGCATGGGCCGTGGCGTCGCACAGCGTCTCCACCAGATTGTGGCCCCGTCCCACCACGCGGTCGCCGCACGCGACCACGGCGCCGATGGGCACTTCCTCTTCATTCAACGCCTTGCGCGCCTCTTCTATTGCCATACGCATGAATTTCTCGTCACGCGCGGCATCGTTTTTACAATTCTCCATAAATCCCCGCGAAAATAGTAAAACACGGATAAAAAAGCAAATCGGCACCTGCCCGTGCGAGTATATCGGTAAAAATTATTACTTTTGCGAATCGTTAACCGAAAACGTTTAATACTACAATACTATGTTCAGAAGTCATACATGCGGAGCGTTGCGGATGTCGGACGTTGGCACCGAGGTGACGCTCGCAGGATGGGTTCAGAAGATCCGTAATCTGGGAGCGATGACCTTCATCGACCTTCGCGACCGCTACGGAATAACCCAAATCGTCGTCGAGGAACACTCGGCGGAGCAGACCCGCAACACAGCCGCCGCGCTTGGCCGCGAGTATGTCGTTCAGGTAAAGGGCCGCGTCATAGAGCGCGCGTCGAAGAATCCCAAAATGCCCACGGGCGACATAGAGGTTGCCGCGGAGACCATAACCGTGCTCAACGAGGCGCAGACGCCGCCGTTCACCATCGAGGAAAACTCGGACGGAGGCGACGAGCTTCGCATGAAGTACCGCTATCTCGATCTGCGCCGCGCGCCGTTGCAGCGCAACATGATCCTGCGTCACCGCATGGCGCACGCCATACGCACGTTCCTCGACAAGGAGGGATTCCTCGAAATCGAGACCCCCTATCTCGTTGGTTCGACCCCCGAGGGCGCACGCGACTTCGTGGTGCCGAGCCGCATGAACCCCAACCAGTTCTATGCCCTGCCCCAGTCGCCGCAGACGCTCAAGCAGCTGCTGATGGTGGCGGGTTACGACCGCTATTTCCAGATCGTGCGCTGCTTCCGCGACGAGGACCTGCGCGCCGACCGTCAGCCCGAGTTCACGCAGATCGACTGCGAGATGTCGTTCGTCGAGCAGGATGACATACTGGAGGTATTCGAGCGCTGGGCCAAATACATGTTCCGCGAGGTGATGGATATCGACTTCGCCGAGCCGTTCCTCCGCATGCCCTGGATCGAGGCGATGGAGAAGTACGGTTCGGACAAGCCCGACCTGCGCTTCGGCATGGAGTTCCACGACGTGACCGACCTCGCGCACGGGCATTCGTTCCCGGTATTCGACGACGCCGAATATATCGTAGGTTTCGCCGCCGAGGGCTGCGCTTCGTACACCCGCAAGCAAATCGACGCCCTGACCGAATACGTGAAGCGTCCGCAGGTGGGAGCCAAGGGAATGGTGTGGATCCGTCTGGACGAGCAGGGCAACGTCAAGTCGTCGATCGACAAGTTCTTCACGCCCGACGAGCTGAAACAGATAGCCGAGCGCATGCAGGCCAAGGCGGGCGACATGATATTCATACTCTGCGGCAAGAAGTTCAAGGCGCTCACCCAGCTCTGCGCCCTGCGTCTGCACGTGGCCGAGCAGCTGGGGCTGCGCGACCCGAAGAAGTTCGCGCCGCTGTGGGTGGTCGATTTCCCCATGTTCGAGTGGGACGACGAGACGCAGCGTTACTACGCCATGCACCATCCCTTCACCTCGCCCAAGCCCGAGGATGTGGAGTTCCTCGAAAGCGATCCCGCACGCGTGCGTGCCAACGCCTACGACTTCGTGTGCAACGGAACCGAGATCGGAGGCGGCTCGATACGTATCCACGACGCCAAGTTGCAGGCCGCCATATTCCGCGCCCTGGGATTCACGCCCGAGAAGGCGCAGGAGCAGTTCGGCTTCCTGATGAACGCATTCAAGTTCGGTGCGCCGCCCCACGGAGGACTGGCGTTCGGATTCGACCGTCTGTGCGCCCTGTTCGGAGGTTCGGACTCGATACGCGACTACATAGCGTTCCCCAAGAACAACGCGGGACGCGACGTGATGCTCAACGCACCCTCGTACATCGACAAGGCACAGCTCGACGAGCTTAATATAGACATCGTAAAGAAGTAAACCGCGGTTCGCCGTCGGCGGCAGGACTGTGTGAGCTGTGGCGAACAGCAGTCCGCCGCGTGGGGCGGCGGCGAACTGCCGACATTGCACGGCAATGTCGAAGTACTTGCCAGATTATCCCATCCCGATGAAGCTATTCATCGGGATGTTTTTTATGTCCGCACCCCGCCGTCGGAGAGCGGCGCAGGCCCGCTTTGCTCGTTTAACATAATATTTGATATTTCCCATACGTTATATAGCCGAAAATGACAAAAAACACTGATATGGGAAATAAGATTTCGAAGACTCTGGATGCCGTATTCGCCCGCGTGACTTTCGACCTCACGAAGGCCGACATACGCCAATCGTACAAGGATCATATCGCCCTGGAGATTCTCCGCGAGGACGGGACGATGGCCTATCGCGCACTCGTATCGAAACTCAAGGACTGGGAGTTATTCCAGGCGCCGCTTCGGATCGAGAACCTCATGAAGACGCAGCCGCGCAACGAAGAGGTCGCTCCCGAAGAGTTCCTCAAGCAATACCGCGAAAAGCTGCTCGCCGAGAACAAGTCGGTGCGCAACGTATCGACGGCGCACGCGCTGCTCGACATAGCGTCCGACACCACCACGGCCACATCGCAGATACTCTCGCTGTACGGAATAACCGCGCAGACGATAGCCGCGGCCATGGCCGAACTGGCCGATCCTCTGCCCGACATGCAGGCCGAGATAAGATTCCACGCCGTGGACCTCAACGACGAGAGCGGCAGCAAGACGTCGGCCATGCTCGACAAGTTCGGCGTCGACCTCACGCGGCTGGCGCGCGAGGGCAGGATCGACCCCGTGATAGGTCGCGAGACGGAGATCGACCGAGTGATACAGATCCTTTCGCGCCGCAAAAAGAACAACCCGATACTCATCGGCGAGGCGGGCGTGGGCAAGAGCGCCATAATCGAGGGGCTGGCCCTGCGCATAGCCTCAGGCGACGTGCCCTACACCATACGCAACAAAACCATCTATTCGCTCGACGTGGCCTCGCTCGTGGCGGGGACCAAGTTCCGCGGCGAATTCGAGGAACGCATGCAGCAGCTGCTCGACGAGTTGCGACGCTCGAAGGATACGATCATATTCATCGACGAGATACACACCATCGTGGGTGCGGGAGCGACCCAGGGCAGTCTCGACACCGCCAACATACTCAAACCCGCCCTCGCGCGCGGAGAGTTGCAGACCATAGGCGCCACCACGCTGGACGAGTTCCGCGAGAACATAGAGAGCGATTCGGCTCTGGAGCGGCGTTTCCAGAAGGTGATGATCGACCCCACGTCGGCTGCGCAGACGCTGGACATACTCCGCAACATAGCGCCTTACTACGAGAAGCACCACAACGTGCGCTACTCGGAAGATGCGCTGAAGGCATGCGTGGCCCTTACCGACCGCTACATAACCGACCGTCACTTCCCCGACAAGGCCATCGACGTCATGGACGAGGCGGGGGCGCGGACCCGCATAGGCGCGGCGCACGAACCCGAGGCGATACGCGAGACCGAACGTCAGTTGCAGGCCGTGGAGCGCGAGCGCCGCGAGGCCGTGACGGCATTGATCTACGAAAAGGCCGCGACGGCCAGAATCAAGGAGGTGGCCCTCAAATCGCACCTCAACGAGCAGCGCGCCGAGTGGCACCGCGCCATGCAGAGCAACCCGATAGAGATCGGCATGGCGGATGTGGAGCGCGTGATAACCTCCATGACGGGCATTCCCGCAGAGCACGTATCGCACGGCGAGGCGGAGCGTCTGCGCTCGCTCGGCGAATACCTCGAAGGACGCGTCATAGGACAGAGCGAGGCCGTGCAACGTATCTCGCGCGCATTGCAGCGCTCGCGGGCAGGACTGAAGGATGAGGGGCGCCCCATCGGAGTGTTCCTCTTCGTAGGGCCTACGGGCGTCGGCAAGACACTGCTGGCCAAGGAGCTCTCGAAGTGGCTGTTCGACAGCAAACGGGGACTCATACGCATCGACATGTCGGAGTACGGCGAGAAACACAACGTAGCGCGGCTCATAGGCTCACCCCCGGGATACGTGGGCTACGGCGAGGGCGGACAGCTGACCGAGGCGGTGCGCCGACAGCCCTACGCGGTGATTCTGTTCGACGAGATCGAAAAAGCGCATCCCGACGTATTCAACTCGATGTTGCAGATCTTCGACGAGGGACACCTCACCGACGGTTCGGGCCGCAAGGTCGACTTCCGCAACACGGTGATCATCCTCACCTCGAACGTGGGATCGCGCGCCGTGGCGGAGAAGAGCGTGCAGGTGGGCTACAACACCCCGTCGAAAGACACCAACGGCGTGGTGACGCCCTACGTCGAGTACCGCAAGGCGATGGAGTACACCTTCGCGCCCGAGTTCCTCAACCGCATCGACGACATCATCTACTTCCGCACGCTCACCGTCGACGACGTGGAACGCATAGTCGATCTGGAGCTGGACGGGATACTGTCGCGCACCAAGCAGTTGGGATACGAGGTGGAGATCACCCCCGAGGCCAAGCAGCGGCTCGCGACGATGGGTTACGAATCGCGGTACGGAGTGCGCGCGCTGCGCCGAACGCTGCTCGATCAGGTGGAGGAACCTCTGTCGGGTCTTATCATCGACGGCAAATTGCAGGCGGGCGGCAAAGTGACGATCGACCGTGACGAGAATGAGAACATAACCATGCGGGTGGCCTGACGCGTTCGCGCCGAGGACCGTCGATAAGAAGCACCCTGCTTGAACCGAGAAGAAGCCGCGGCTGTCCGATCGTCGGACAGCCGTTTTTTTTGCTTATCATATTCATAAAATTCGACATCGCGCGCGATGTCGGCAGTTCGCTACCAACGGCGAACCGCGATCAATATCTCGTTCCCAGACGCATGCGCTCCATATCGAGATAGACGTACTTGAAATGCAGGAACAGATCGAGTCCCAACGTTCCGTCCAGACGGTTGAACATATGCCCAGCCGCATTGTCGGGCAGATGTACCGCCACATTGCACAGATAGCACATGTGGCCGCCCACCTCGATGCGCTCGTAGGGGATAGTCAGCACCTCGGTCCTGACGGCGCCGCCGAAACCCGCCACCCCGATCGAATCGCGGTGCCCCGCCGCCTCCAACCGCTCCCTGTTGCGGATATAATAGTTCGGATTGAAACTGCTCGACTGACTGCCCGTATCCATAGACAAGGTGAGCCGCCCGCCGTCGGGCTGTCGGGCCTCGATGCGCATGTTGCCGTTCACGCAACACAGATCGGCCCACCCTATCTCGTCGTCGGCGAACGGTCGGTCGGACACGGTCATCATCCTGCGCCCGATATCCAGACGTATGTTCCCGAGGACGTTCATCGTCGGCACGCCCATTATCACCTGCAAGCGCGACAGATATTCGTCGGCCCGCTCGTCGCCCGTGCGCAGGTCCAGCACATAGAACGGCACATTCTCCAGCACGATGCCGCCCAGCCGAAACTCGCGCGCGACGGCTATGCGACCCGCGGCTGAGGTTATGCCCGACGCCGAGACCTCAGCGTCGAGAAACTCCATCCCGCACCGCTCGGCCACCTCGGGGCTCACCACATTGACTCCCGCACCCGTGTCGAACACCACGTCAAACGAACGGCCGTTCAATTCGCCGTCGAGCACCATCATATATGCGTTACGTTCATTGAGCGTGTCGAACCGAAAAGGAATATCGGCCGTCGCCCTTTCGTCGGCGCGGACGAAAAGGCGGTATCGCGACAACTCCCCGCACAGAGTCTCATGCGAACGGAGCATGGCCGTCTGTTCGGCAGTGAGTCTGTCGGCCATACGTTCGCGGAAACGTCCGACCGCCGCGGCGGCCTCGGCATTACGTCCCGAGCTGCCAAGGGTCAACGCTTTCTGAACGGTCATCGACATCACGTTATCGAATCCGAGTTCGTCGCCGTAATCGTCGATCAATCGGTCTATGGCCTCGCAGGACTCCTGCGGACGGTTGAAATAGCCGTATACGAGTGCCTCGGAAAACGTCACGAAAAACGGCGACATCTCCCCGCGCCGCTGCTCGACATGCCGACGCAGGGCGAACCAATCCTCGCCGTTCATGTACGCACCCGCCAACGAATCGGCATTCTGAGCCTCGGCGGCGAACACGCAGAACAAAGCCGCAAAGGCAAAACAAAAACGTTTCATATCTGTCGCTGTTTCTGCCCGTCGCCTTTCACCGCGAAACGGTACGTCGAGCCGTCGCCCTTGATCTTATACACTCCGTCGGCATATATGGTGGCGGTGGTATTCAGCGGGATCGTCACCTCCAGAATCACTCGGTTGCCGTCGCGATGCCATGCCGAACGGACAGTGCCGCGCACCGTCCGCAACGACGCATCGGCCCACTCCAGACCGCGCGGGAAGTGCGGACGGATGATTATGTTCTCGAACCCTGGCTTCGCGGGATCGAAGTTGATACCCGCCAGATCGCTGTGCATCCATGCGGCTATATCGCCGAAGAAGACATGGTTGGCCGACGAATCGGAGAAGTTCTCGCGCAAGGCCCACGTTTCGAGCGGCGTGGTGAATCCGCTCACGATCCAGTTGCCCCACGACGGCACGCGCGTCTGCGTGGCCAGGCGGTAGGCCGTCTCCACATAGCCGTGCTTCACGAGCATGCGCAGGGCGTATTTACTGCCTAACAGACCGAAGTCGCAGGTGTAGCCGTCCTCGACCACCACGTCGTTCAGGCGCGCGGCGACCTGCGCCGTCATATCGTCGGGCACGATGCCCAGAGCCAGCGGCACCGCCTGTGCCGTCACGCGGCCGATGGAGTATCGGCCCGTCGAACGGTCGAGATATTTGCCGTTTATCATATCGCGCAGTTCGGCTGCCTTGGCGGCGTATTTCGATCCGTCGCGGCCGAGAATCTCGGCGAAACGCGCCATCAGCACATTGTCGTAATAGTAGAAACATGCCGCGGTGAAATCGCTCGGGGTCTGCGTCTTGTAGAAACACCAGTCGCCAAGTCCGTAATCGACCGTGCCGTCGGCATTCTCGCGGGTGGCGATGTAGGCGAGGTAACGCTCCGCGACGGGCCATATCTTCTCGATGGCGCGGCTGTCGCCGTAGTAGTTGTAGACGGCATCGGGCACGATGAACATCGCGGCGTCCCACACGGGCCCGGGCCAGTCGCCGTAACCCCACCCCGCGCTCGGGATGATTCCCGAGATGGTGCCGTCCCCGCGCTGATTATCAACAAAATCGTCCATCCACTTCTCGTACACCGAAATGGCGTCGAAATTGGTGAACGCTATGTCCATGCTGATGAAGGCGTCGGCCGTCCAGCCGTTCTTCTCGCGATGGGGGCAGTCGGTGGGGATGCCTTGCAGATTGCAGAGATAGGAGCGACGCACGGCACGCCACAACTTGTTGAGCAGGTCGTCCGACGAACGGAAATCGCCCGTCGACTCCACATCGGTATGCGTGAAATGCGCCGTGAGGCTGTTCCTGTCCAGCTCTATCGGACGGTCGGCCCTGACGGTGACGTACTGAAATCCGTTGTAGTGGAATTTGGGCGTGAAACTCTCCACGCCGCCACCATTGAGTATGAATATGTCGCGCTGAAGCGAGTATTCGCCCACGGGATGCGAATGGAAATCGATGTTGTGCATCTCGACCGTACCGTCGGGGCGCAGCAGCTCGCCGTGCTCCATCGTAATGCGGGTGCCCGCCTCGCCCTCGACGCGCAGGGTGCACACGCCCGTCATGTTCTCGGCGAAGCTGAACACGTATTCGCTGTCGGATATGCGGTTAACCTTCACGGGTGTGCAGGATTCGGTTTCGCGGATGGAGGGCATCGATTGCGCCGCGAGCAGCGGCGACGGAGCCTCGCACACCACGGCGGCGGGATACGCGCTGTCGTCGAAAGCGGGATCGTCCCACCCCTCGACCTCGCAACGCGCGTCGATTATGTCACCCGCATATATCACGTTGCCCCGCACGGGGCCTACGGTCGTCCGCCACGACGCGTCGGACACTACGGTTCGGCTGCGGCCGTCGGCATAATCGAGATGAAGCTCGCAGATCATGCGCGGACGGTTGCGCCAGCGCGCCAACTCGTACTGCCACACGGCCATGCCCGAATATTCGTTATAGAATCCGTTGCCCAGAGTGACGGTCAGAACATTGTCACCCTTGCGGACCGACTGTGTGACGTCGTGAACCAGATAGAGATTGCGCTTGTCGTAATGGGTGAACGCGGGAGTCAGACGGTCCTCCGTTACGGGCTCACCGTTCAGGGCGGCATCGTAATAGCCCGCGGCGCTGATGTAGAGTCGCGCACGCACGACGTCGCCGTCCGCCGCGAAACGTTTGCGGAGCATGGGCGACGGCTCGTAGTCTTTGTCGAAAGAGTCGGTGATCCACTCCGCCGACCACGGCTCGCCGTGCAGCTTTCCCGTCGAAAACCATGACGCCGAAGATCGGGCGACTTCGCGGCCCAGACGGTCGTATGCACGCACCTGCCAGCAATAACGGCTGTCGGGCGAGAGATCCGCCGTCGGCATCTCGACGAACGGACGGGCCGATTCGACTCTCGGACTCACCGCCGTGCAGCTCTCCCTGTCGGCGAGCGCCTCCACGCTCTCGGCTATGCGCACCTCGACGGCACGCTGACTGAACGACACGCGTTCGGCATCGGTATCGTAATGCCAGGTGAAACGCACGGTCTCGCCGTCGACGGCCTGAGGCTCTGCGGCGTACTCGCAGCGCATGCCTGCGATGGAAACACGGCCGTCGGTTCCGCAAGACGAGAACACGGCAGCGGCAGCCATACATACTGCGCAGCTTAAAATCATACGGCAGCAACGGATCTTCTTCATAAGGGAAAGCATTTAATGTTACACGGAGGCGAAACGGCGCGTCCGTTCTTGCAAATATAGCGAAAATTAGTCAAACCCGTTTGGCGGAAAATATTTATATGATTTCGCTCGGGCGGCAGCCTGCGGAGACCGCGACGTGAGCGGATGCGAACCACAGCGGGCCTCCGCGGGGCGAGGCTGCGGCCCGCACGACTCTTGCGAATCGCAACATTTTAAGACACGTTAAACGTTTTTTGCAAATAGTTTGTTATATTTGTATATACTCAATCTTAAAAGCTATGGACACCACCCCGAAAAGACTCCGAATGATCGAGCGCGACGAATGGCTTCGGCCCGTGGCCGACCGCATAGAGGATCGCCATGCGCGCTATCTCGCCCGCATGAAGGCCATAACCGAGCAGGCGGGATCGATAGTCGATTATGCCAACGGTTACCATTACTTCGGGTGGCAGCGCGACGAGGAACTGAGCGGCTGGTGGTTCCGCGAATGGCTGCCCGAGGCGGTCGACGTCTACATCTTCGGCGACTTCAACTCGTGGCAGCGCACGCAGCTGCGTCTCGACAAGGGCGAGGGCGGCGTGTGGAGCGCATTTTTTCCCGACGCGATGTACGGGCATCTGCTCACCCACGGTTCGCTCTACAAGCTCCACATACACGGCGCCAATGGCTGGCACGACCGCATACCCGCCTACGCCGCGCGCGTGGTGCAGGACGAGCAGACCAAGAATTTCACGGCACAGTTTTGGGCGCCCGAGCCTTACGAGTGGCGATGCGAGTCGTTCGACGCGGCTTCGGTTGGCGACCTGCTCATATACGAGGCCCACACGGGCATGGCGCAGGAGCGGGAGGGCGTCGGCACGTACAACGAGTTTACCGATCTGGTTCTGCCTCGCATAAAGCAGGCGGGATACAACACCGTGCAGCTCATGGCCGTGGCCGAACACCCCTATTACGGATCGTTCGGGTACCACGTGTCGAACTTCTTCGCACCCTCGTCGCGCTTCGGCACGCCCGAAGAGCTGAAAAGACTTATCGACACGGCCCACTCGCTCGGCATGGCCGTCATAATGGATCTGGTGCACGCCCACTACGTGAAGAACATCAACGAGGGCATCGACTGCCTGGACGGCTCGGATCACCACTACTCGAAAGCGGGCGCGGCGGGCTACCAGCCCTACTGGGATTCGCGGATATTCGATTACGGCAAGGGCGGAGTGGAGCATTTCCTGCTCTCGAACGTGAAGTACTGGCTGGACGAATTCCGTTTCGACGGGTTCCGTTTCGACGGCGTAACATCGATGATATACCATCATCACGGATACGTGGATTTCGACTGCCGCGAGAAATTCTTCGACGACGGGGTCGATCTCGACGCCATGACCTACCTCGCGCTGGCCAATCGGCTCGTACACGACTTCCGCCCCTCGGCCGTCACCATAGCCGAAGAGGTGAGCGGCATGCCGGGCATCTGCATACCCATCGACGACGGAGGCACGGGGTTCGATTACCGACTCGGAATGGCCATACCCGATTTCTGGATAAAGATGCTCAAGGATATTCCCGACGAGAAGTGGAACATATGGGAGATATGGAACGTGCTCACCGACCGTCTGCCCGAAGTGAAGACAGTGGCCTACGCCGAGTCGCACGACCAGGCGCTGGTGGGTGACAAAACCATAGCGTTCCGCCTGATGGACAAGGCCATGTACGACTCGATGGACCGCGGGAGCGTGAGTCTGGTCGTCGACCGCGGCATGGCGCTGCACAAGATGATACGTCTGGTCACCATAGCCGCGGGGGGCGATGCCTATCTCGATTTCATGGGCAACGAGTTCGGCCACCCCGAGTGGATCGATTTCCCGCGCGAAGGGAACGGCTGGTCCTACGCCCACGCGCGGCGGCAGTGGTCGTTACGCGACGACGAGACGTTGCGTTATTCGTTTTTAGCCGATTTCGACCGCGAGATGCTGCGTCTGGTACGCGAACACAAAGTTCTTTCGGACGGGTATCCCTACAACCTGCACATGGACGAGAACAACAAGACCATGGTGTTTTCGCATCGCGATCTCCTGTTCGTGTTCAACTGGCACCCCGCCGCGTCGATCCCCGACTACGAGCTGCCAGTACGCGAGGCGGGCAAATACGTGCTCGTGCTCAGCACCGACGAGGAACGTTTCGGCGGGCTCGGGCGTCAGCGCACCGACGACGAGCACTTCTCGTACCCCGTAGAATCCCCCGACGGTACCATACGCCCGCATATACGGATATACAACACCTCGCGCACGGCGGCGGTGTTCCGCAGGTATGAATAAACAGGCATGTTCGCCGACAGCGGAGGACGCAAGCGAGCCTTACGGCGAGTTGCAGTCCGCCGCGCGGGGTGGCGGCGAACTGCCGACATCGCGACGCGATGTCGATAATATGATTATCCCGCCATTCGGAGCGTCCGAATGACGGGATAATACATTAATAATACTTCACCACCCTACTGCTTACGCTTGCGCGAGGTCTTGTCGTCTATCGAATTGCCCTGAATGGTTATCAGGCGCACGTCGTCCGACACGTTGGTGTAGATCTGTATGACGCGATGGAATATCCCCGCCTCGATCTTGTTAGGCTCGTATTTGATCTTTATCACGGCCGACTCGCCCGGGAGCACGGGTTTGCGCGAATAGGTCACGGTAAGGCACGAACACGACTTGGTGATCTTCTTGATTACCAGAGGGGCGTCCCCGTCGTTGACGAAGCGGAACTCCTTTATCAGATCGCCGCCGTGACGCGCCACATCGCCGAAGTCGTGCGACGTGCGCTCGAAAGTCATGCGCGGGCCGCTCTTCTCCTGCCCGCCGCCATCGTGCGATTCCCGTCGCACCTTGGCTGACGCTACACCCGCACCGCCCGAGACACGGCCGTAAGCCGACGCCACGGTCGCCGACAGAAGAATCATGCAACATATCAATCGTCTCATAGGCGGTCGGATCAATTGAGTCGGAAATTATAGGTTATCGTTCCGCCCTGCACGAAGCTGCGGCTCTCGGTGAAACGCGCCCGCTTGGCGGCATCTATGGCAGCCGCTATCAACGCCGCATCCGACGAGGTGGAGCCTTTGGGCTCGTATGCCGCGCTGGTCACCTTGCCGTGCTGGTCCACAGCCACGCGTATCACGATCTTTCCGCTCGTATTGCCCGGGTAGGAGGGCACGGGCAGGCTGCCCACCAGACCGCGGCCGCGCAGGCCCTCGTCCAGCTGGTCGTTGCCGACAGGGTTCAGGCCGCCGCCGTTGCCGCTCGCGAGGTTCTCGTCGCCCTCGCGCGCATAGGGATTGCCGATGTCCTCGGGTTCGTCCGCACCGCCCTTGTTGCTGTGGAATATGGCGCGGCTGTTCACCGTCTGCGTCTTTTCGTCGGTGCCCGTGACCTGCTGCGAGTTTTCCCTGACGGTGGATACATTCTCGTGGCGCGGCGAATGCGTGCTCACCGCGGGGCGCGGTCGGGGACGCGGACGCTCCTCCTCGATAATGATCTCCATCATCGCGGGAGGCTCCGTCACCTCGACCCGAATGTAGACCAGCAGCAGCAAGGCCGCGACGACTACCGTATATATAGCTGCGGCGACACCTCCGTAAAGTTTCGGTCGGTCGTCATTTTCATCGTAGTAATTCATAATCTCAAAAAGTTTGGATTACCCGATCCGTTCGAAACGGTTCGCGCAAAAGTCCCGAAGCCGCCCGCCCATCTAAGGCTGGGTGGCCGCTATGAGTTTGTAGCCGTTGTCCTTGGCGATGTTCATCACCTGAACGATCTCGTCCCACTGCACCGTCTTGTCGGCATGGAGCGACACGGTGGGTTCCTCCTGACCTTCGAGACGCTTTTTCAAAGCGCGGTCGACGCCCTCGCGCGACCCCACGTTCTCCAGCTCGACGTAGTAGATGTAGCGTCCCGCACCCGCATCCTTGATCGACACCGTGGTAACCGCCTTGTCCTTCAACTGGTTCGCGCTCTTGGGCAGCATCAGTTTCACGGCATTGGGGTTAATCAGCGTGGTGGCTATGATCATGAATATGAGCAGCAGGAACATCAGGTCGGTCATCGACGATGCCGAGAAGGACTGGTTGACCTTCGATCCTCGTTTTATTGCCATGACTGCCTATTTTACGGGTTGGTTCAGAATATCCATGAATGCTATCGAATTGGCCTCCATCTGGAACACCAGCTTCTCGATGCGGGCCACGAGATAGTTGTAGCCGAAATAGGCGGGGATGCCGACCACCAGACCTGCTACCGTCGTGACCATGGCCACATACATACCGCCCGAAAGCAGCGACATGTCGACCGTACCGCCTGCCGCGGCCATGTCCATGAAGGTCTGCACCATACCGATAACCGTACCGAGGAAACCGATCATGGGCGCACCGCCCGCGATGGTGGCGAGAAACGGCAGACCGTTCTCCAGCTTCGACACTTCGAGGTTGGCGACGTTCTCTATGGCCGACTGTATGTCGCTCATGGGACGGCCTATGCGCTCGATGCCCTTCTCGACCATGCGGGCGATGGGGGTGTTGGTCTTGCGGCACAGATCGATGGCGGCGCGGATCTTGCCGTCCGAAATGTAGTCGCGGATGCGGTTCATGAAGTTCATGTCGAGCACCGATGCCTTACGTATAGCCATGTAGCGCTCCACGAAGATGAACACCGTGACGCCGCCCAGAATGAGCAGCGGCCACATGAGCCATCCGCCCTTGGTGAAGAGTTCCCAGAGTCCCATGCGGGTCACCTCGCTGTTGGCCGCCGCTGCGGCTTCGCCTGCCGATGCTGCCGCTTCGGCAGCCTGAAGAAAATCAATCATAGTTTTTTTCTTTAATTATTTAAGTTTTATTTATGTTCCTCGATTCGCGACGTCACATGGGTCGAGTCGGAGCCGACACGCAACGAGTCGGCTCCCCGACCGTCCGTGCGGTGCGGCTGCCTACGGCGGCGCGTCCTGTCCGCCTCCGAGGCCGCGCGGTCGATGCTGTCGCGCCTCTGCAACTCGGCATCCGCGGCCGACTCCGCCTCCCTCTCGCGCTGCTCGCGGCGGCGCTTGCTCATGAAACGCTCCTTCACGCGGCGTTTCAGATCGGACCAGTTGTCGAAATCCTCCTTATAATATATTCCTATGCCCGTCTCCTGCAAACCCTGGTTCTCGTCGAAGCGGTCGATGGTCTGCGTGAATCCGCGCAGTTTCAAATTGCCGTTGCGGTCGATAAGCCACGTGATATACGCCTCGCCCAAGAAGTTCGACATATTGCCATTGGCCGCCATCTTGTTATCCACCAGATAGTTTCCCTCCAGCTCGACCAGCAGGCGGTCGTTCACCAGACTCTTCGAGAAGCCGAAGTCGATCTCGTCGCTCGTAAGCTCCGACCGCGGGCGGTAACGCAGCACTATATTGTAATCGTCGCTCGAAAGCCAGTTGCTCAGCTGGTTGGACAGCAGCTCGAAGCCCGTCGTGGCCGAGGCATTGGCGCCGATGTTGGACGACGTGGACGAATCGGAGTAGAAACTGCCGCTCACCAGCAGATACATGAACTGCGTGGCTATCGACTGCTGGTTGTTGAGCAGGTTGGCCACGGCATTGCGGATCTCCGAATCGGCGTTAGGCACCTTTATGTCGAACGTGACCGTCGGATTGGTCAGGCGGTCCGAGAGGTTGATGATGCACTCCACAGGCACGGCGCGGGTGATGTTGTCGAGCGTGGTCGACGACAGCAGCGGTTGCAGCGACGCCTTCAGCTTGTAGACCGCATTGATGTTCAGACGCGCGTCCATCGGCTCGCCGACCCACTGGATGGTCGATCCGCTCTCGATGATGAAGCGCTTGTTGATTATGTTCTGCAACGTGAACAGATAGCTGCCCTCGGTGATGGTGTAGTCGCCGTACATGTCGAAGATGTTGGCCCGCGGCACGATCTTCAGGTTCAGCGTACCGTCGCCGCGCACCTTGATTATGTCGCCCACGGTGGGGTCGATGACCAGCTGCACCTCGGCGTTGGGGTTGGCCGTAAGTTCGATATTGATGTTCATCATGCTCGCGCTCTCGGGCACGCCGCGGTTGCGGCGCTCGAACATCATCTTCTTGCGGAGCAGGTAGTTGGTGGAATCGACACGCATGCCGGGCTTCTCGAATATCACGAAGTCGGCGTTCGAGGCGTCGCTCTTGCCCGACAGCGGCATGAAGAACTGCGAATTGCCCTCGGTGGATGCCACTATGTCGAGCGTGGTGCCCTTCTTGCTGCCGCGCACCGTAGCCACGCCCGAAGCATACACCTTGCCGTAGAACAGATCGTTGTCGCGCTCGGTGGTGTTGAGCACGATCATGCGGCGCGGCACCAGACGCATCTCGTAGGCGATGTTGGACAGGTGCTCCAGACTGAGGTCCATGGTGAGCAGCCCGCTGTTGCCCTCCGAATCGTACACGCGGGCGTTGGATGCCTTGAGGTGATTCTTCTCGACCCTGATTTTCGCCTCGGGCACGGTATAGCGCGCACGCGTGAAATCGACCGTGGTACCCAGCCCCGTCACATCGATGGAGCCGCTCAACTCGGCATTGCGGTCCTGTCCCATGATCTCCAGCGAAGCAGATGCCTTGCCCTCGGTGTCGGAAACCACCCCTGAAAGGATGGGATCGAGCAACGACATGGGCAGATTGTCGATCTTTGCCTCGGCGTAGTAGCGGCGAGACACGGGAGCGTAATATCCGCGCACTATGTCGGCACCCGTACCGAGGTTGCGGATCATCACTCGCGCCCGCTGCTGCTCGAAATCCCAGTGCGAATCGATGCACAGCGGGGCCACGCGAATGCCGTTCACCCTCAGGCTGTCGAGATCGATATCGGCCGTCAGCTCGCCGCGGTTAAGCGCCGCCTTCATGGAAGCCTCGCCGTTGCCGTATCCGTCGACGGAGTATCCCATTCGCGTGGCGAATCCCATGAACGGCGCGAGGTTGAAATTGCGCATGCGCACGGTAAGCGAATCGGTGCGGCTGCGCGACGCCACGCCGTAGACATTCAGCATCTCGCCGTCGCTGCGGACCGTGAAGTCGCGGATCTCGATACGGGCCGTGTCGATCGTTATTCGGTCGGAGGTTATGCGCCAGTCCTTGCGGCCCTGCGTTATGGTGGTCGGGAATATGTTCATCGCCACGCGGCGCATGCCGTTCTCGGGGTCGCGCAATATCTCGGCCGAGAGCCCTATGACGCCCGAAAGCGAATCGGCCGTGTCGGAGAATCCCGCCGACAGCGTTACGCGGTTGTTCTTCGCGCCGCCCATCACCGACAGCTGCGGCATGTGGAACGCCCCCGCATAGAAATCCTCCGAACTGAGGTACATGGCCAGCGAATCGCCCTGGTTGGTGACATTGAGATTCAATTTCGTGGCCAGCACGTTGTTGCGCTCCAGATAATCGGACTCGGCGCGCAGCAGAATGCGGTTGGCGGCGGGATTGAGCACGAAATTGAATTTCGAGTCCCGCGCCAGTTGCAGGCCGTCGGATATGGCGTCGAGCAGCGGATCGACATTCTTGACCGTAACCGACAGAGCCGAATAGCCGTCGCTGCCGCCGCCCTCGTAGTCGGGCGCCGCGGCATCCGAGATCCCGGGCAGATACTTGCGCATCGACGCACCGAGATACTTCACCAGCTCGGCGTAGCTCGTAGGCCCCGTGAAGGCGGCATCGGCAAAATCGGAGGTGAAGTTAAGCGACCGCTTGCCCCCCGAGCTGCGCGCCGACAACTTCATCTCGCCGCTGCGCAGAGTGTCGATATTGTAGATATAGCGGCCGTTGTCTATCGTCAGCGAACCGTTCATGTCGTCGGCTCCGTCGCCCGTGGCATACAGCTCGGCGTCGAATGCCAGCAGCGATACCGAATCGCGTTCGTCGATATTCATGGCATGCAGGTCGGCCTGCGCAAGGCGCATCTTGAAGTCGTACACTGGATGCTCGCCGTTCATGTCGGCCATGCCGCTCAGGGACATGCGCAGAGGTCCGCCGTCGCTGTACGCCGTGCCCGAGAAGCTGCGGTTGTTCATGTGCCCCGATATCCTGAGGGAGTCGTAAACGCACTCCTTGAACTCGAAAGAACCCACCACGCCGCTCACGTCGCCCGTCAGTGCGCCGTCATTCACACTGCCCGCGAATCGCACCGACGCCGATGCCGTGCCGAGCGTCTTGTTTTGCAGCAGGCGCCCCAAACGCATATGACGCACGTCGGCCGAAGCGGTCAGCGCCGCCATCCTGCGCGCACCCGCCACGGGTCGGCGGGTCGCCGCCAGCGATGCATTGCCCGCCTGAGTGGTGAGGGTCAGTTTGGTGTCGAACGAATCCAATCCGCCGACGAACGATCCCGCGCACACCATGTCGCCCGCCGCATCCATCATTGAACGCAGCTTGTCGGAGAGCGCCTTGCCCGCGATGCCCTCGGCCACAGCCTCGATATCCGCCTCGCACGTCGCCAGCCGCTTCAAGTCCAGACGCATGGAGGTGCGCTTCACCTCGGGCAGTCCGCGCATGGCCACCTCGGCGCGCAGCGAGCTCCGCTCGCCGAACGACACGTTGCGCACGTCGACCTTCAGGTCGGCCACCGTGCCGCTCACGCCCACGTCCACGCCGTCCAGCGCCAATTTCCACGGCAGCAGCTTCGGCGCGAAATGGGCTATGTCGTCCGTCGAGACGCGCGTGTCGTGCAGTTCGCCCTCGATGGTCACGTTATGAACGAAATCCTTGTAGGCACTCCAGTCGTCGCCGCGCAGGGAGAGCGCACGCAGGCGCACGTCGGAATCCTCGGCCTCGATCTCGAAGTCGCGCAGGTCGACCAGTCCGCGGTCGACCAGAAAGCGGCCCGTGAAGTTGCGTACCGTAAAGCCGCTGTGCTCCACCGTGGAGAAATTGCGGATATACCCGCCCACCATGCCGCCGTCGAGCGTGAAATCGTCGATGAACGCCGAGGTGTGGTTAAGGTGCATGTCGCTGAAATCGATTCCGTACTCGGGGTCACGATGTTCGCGGCGCTCGATCACCAGCGTCATGTCGTTCACCTGCACGTCGCTTATCTTAATGGCGAAATCGCCCTTTTCCTTCTTCTTTTTCTTGTTCGAGAGTCGGCTCACGACCTGCTTGATGTTGGTCTCGCCGTCGGGCATCTCGCGGATGTTCAGCACGGCGTCGGATACGGAGCCGTTGCGCAGCATGATGCCCGACTTGCCCGGGAAATCGTTCAGATAGATGCGCAGCTTCCCCACGTAAAGCAGGGTGTCGCGAGCATAGTCCTCGACATAGAAACCCTCCACGCCGAGGCTGCCCAGAGCGCCTATGCGTATGCGGTCGATCGACACCGTGGTTTCGAGCTTGCGCGAGACGTAGCGCGCGGCGCGGTCGACGATAAAATTCTGCACCGAAGGCAGATCGACTATGAGCGCGAGCACAATGGGGCAAAATATCAGAAACAATAGAGTGACTGATAACGCCTTTAACAATATTTTAGTAACTTTGCGCATCGCGACAAGCGTCATTAAACTCACAAATGTAGATAAATTTCTATTAAAAACAGAAACAACATCTTAAAAAATGGATATTACGATACTCGGCATAGAGTCCTCTTGCGACGACACTTCGGCGGCCGTGATACGCAACACGACGCTGCTTTCGAACGTCATTGCCTCGCAGGCCGTGCACGTGAAATACGGCGGCGTGATCCCCGAGCTGGCGTCGCGCGCCCACCAGCAGAACATCATTCCCGTGGTGGATACGGCGCTCAAGGAGGCGGGCGTCACGTCCGACAAGATCGACGCCATAGCCTTCACGCGCGGCCCGGGTCTGCTGGGTTCGCTTCTGGTGGGCACCTCGTTCGCCAAGGGGCTGTCGATAGCCAACAACATACCCCTCGTGGAGGTCAACCACCTGCAAGGTCACATCCTCTCGCACTTCATCGACCTGCCCGACCGCGACATGCCGCACCCCGACTTCCCGTTTCTGTGTCTGCTGGTCAGCGGAGGCCACACGCAGATCGTAAAGGTGTCGTCGCCGCTGGAGATGGAGATCGTGGGCACCACCATAGACGACGCCGCAGGCGAAGCTTTCGATAAATGTGCCAAAGTGATGGGACTGCCCTACCCGGGCGGCCCCGTGATCGATAAACTCGCCAAAGAGGGCGATAGCGGCGCCTTTTCGTTCGCCAAGCCGCACGTGCGCGGCGAGTACGACTACTCGTTCTCGGGACTGAAGACCTCGTTCCTCTACACCCTGCGCGAGAAGGTCGACGCCGAGCCCGACTTCGTGGAGCGGCACAAGGCCGACCTGTGCGCATCGTTGCAGCACACGATAATCGACATTCTGCTGGGCAAGCTCATAAAGGCGTCGAAGGATTTCGGCATCAAGGACATAGCCATAGCGGGCGGAGTGTCGGCCAATTCGGGGCTGCGCGAGGCCGTGGCCGAGGCGGGACGCCGCCGCGGATGGCGCACGTTCATTCCCGAGATGAAATTCACCACCGACAATGCCGCCATGATAGCCGTGGCGGGATATTACCGCTACTGCAACAACATGTTCAGCGACTTGGGCGTATCGCCCGTGGCCCGTCTGGAGGAAATTCTGTAAAGGCAGTCATATCGCAACGAAAACCCCGAGAGTGCGGAACTCTCGGGGTTTTGCGTTTGGGAATGTTATGACTCTCGGCGGCTCTACTTCTCCACGCAACGCACGAAGCAGGCGTCGGATTTGCCGTCATTAAATACATTCGTTTTTGATATAGGGAAAAAATCGAATGTAAAATAGTTGAAATCCCAGCCGATAGCATCGGGATTGGTGGAATCCAAATAGTTGTTCGTAAAATTTTCCTTAAGCCAATATATGGCTCCCGGACGCATGTACACATCATAGAAAAGCGGAGCATCGTTAACTCCATTAGGATACATGCCGCCCAAAACCGTCGGGAAATTACCCCAACGACCACTGCAAGAATATCTTAATACTCCCAAGTAGGGTTGATTGGCATTATCTAAAAGACGATCCTTTCTATGACCGTAACCCGACGCTCCTATCGGGAAAAAGAGATTCTTGCCGGTTTTTCGGTTGTAGACAAAACAGCCTCGCATTCCGTAGGTTCCGGACTTTTGGTAGTCGTAGCCGTAAACCTCGTTAATATCATCCAGAGTTTCCGTAGCGTCATCGCCATACAATACACCGTAGCCCTGCTCTATCTCCGGTGTTTTATATAGTATCGCAAAATCTTCATATGACGCGACACGCATATTATCCGTCGGATCGTCAAAACGCTCTGTCGTAGCCTTATTTGTTATTTGCTGCCATGGAGTCCAAAGATATCTGTTACCGTGAAAATCGTCGGGTTTTACATTGATCCAGTCCTGTTTACTATTTTTATTTTCAAGAGCACCTATCGGCTGACTCAAGTTGCCGAACTTGAACAACGAGCCCTCGTCTATGGGACTCGATGCCTCCGTAGTTGCATTTCTCATATTCATAGCATGCCATTTGGTACCTCCCGCAATAAGTGCGTCGGGAGAATCGCCCTGGCGCACGAATATAAGGTGATAACACGAATTGTCATGATACTCGACCCTTACGACTGCATAGCGAGAGGTATTCTCGGTAGCCTTGCCGTTGAACTCAATATTGAAATCGATAGGAGTATCCGTTTTTCCCGATATGATATCCATATCGTTAATCGTCTCACCGTCGAACACGATGTCGGCTTTGCCCGGCTCTGAAATATTAGGATCCGAAACACTCAGTTTAACCAATCCGTCGGGATTCTTTATGACGTATGCCCTCCACGGACCTACGGAATTGAACACCTCGAATTTGGTGGCCGACTCCATGGGCAGACGCTTCAATACCACGTGGAACGGGGTGTTGTCATTATCCCACTTACGCCATATACCCTTGGGATTGACTATACGGCGCACCTGATAGATTGTAACGTCCTCGACATACGGATCACCTTTGCTCAACGTTGCCGTGATTCTCACCACAGCCTTTCGCTGGTAAGCCACATAGGGATTGTTTCCCGTATATGCGGTCTCCTTAATCAACTGCTTGGCACGGGTATACATCGGCAGCGAGAAATGATAGATATTGCCCGTTACGTCCGATTTCTCGACCTTAACTCCGTACTCGTCGGTAGCTTCTGAACCATCGGTCGTATGGGTGCCGTCGGTCATATCCGAGTAAATTCGCTCTCCGCGTTTAGGCGCCTGCTCGTAATACGGCCTATTGGAATTCACATTAACCGATGTAGCCCCTTCCGCTTTCTTTATTACCGTCTCAGTCGTCTGGTGTAACGACAAGAAGCCGTTCCACATATTTTGCCCCTCAAGATCCATTGCACGATAATAATCGAAATCGGTTCTCGCTTCATCGGGCGCCCAACGGTTGTCGATAATCTCGGCTTTCAAACCCGTGACGGTGACCCCGGGCTCGGTGTTGACCTGAACGGGGAGCATCATCGAGTGGTTGTATAGATACGAGATGTAGTAGGGATTGGGGATAATGATACCCTTCTCGCGCTCGTAGTCGATATGCCAGTCGACGTCGTTGGCATAGCCCTTGAACTTCATCGTCAGCTTGTAGTGGTAATTGCGCTGCGCGTCGTAGTCCTTGTCGGTATCCTTGCCGAGCATGAAACGATAGGTTATGTCGCCCTCGCTCATGTCGCCCGCATTGCGCGACACGTAGTGGGCCTTTACCTCGATGTAGGTGCCGTAAAGCATCTGGTCCTTGCGGTTCGGGCTGTTCAGGTTTCCTGCATCGTCCTTGTTGCTGCCGTCGGGGAACGTGACTTTGCCTTGTTCTTTCCAGTCCTGCTTCTTGCTGATGCCCTGCCCCTGCATGTTCTCGTAGAAATAGAGGGCCTCGACATTCTCGCCGTGATGTACGGCAAGCTGCTCGTCGACAGAACGGCTTGCGGCATCGGCCGACAGCTTCGCGGCACCGTAAACGGGATTACCGTTGGTCAGTCGCGCGGGATAGTTGTCGTCCCACGTTGTGTTGCCCTCGGCATATTCGATCGTCTCGCCCTCGCGGATCAACTCCACGTCGGAGGCGGGCTTGTTGTCCTTGCCCAGCAGGCAGTGCGAGGGGATGTCCTTTATCTGCACCGATTTGAGATAGATGTAGATATTGTCCTTCAGCCCCGAAGCATCGAACGCCACCGTGACTTTCGACGCCGCACGGCGAATCCACGCATGCAGCGACATACTCTTCTGCGCCACGGTAATCAACGGAGCAGCTTCGGGTTCCTTGTCCTTGGCGTCGCCGACGATGAAGCAGCCGAACATCTGGTTGTTCTTCGACGCGGCATCCGTCTGCCACTCCAGCGATACGGACTTCAGTTTGTCCACCGTCGCCACGTCGTATTCTTCCGTCAGATCGCCCATATTGGCCACGGCATAGATGTAATAGCGGCCGTAGGGTATCTTCAGATCGAAAGCGGCGCGCGGCGTTTTGCTCTCGGCCGTATGGCCGTTGTCGGCATCAGCGTCGGTGCGATCTTCGTCGGCATTGGCAGTGAAATCGGTAATCAAATGACTCTCCACCAACTTTTGGCTCTCGTCGTACAACAGCACTTGCAGGTTCTCGATCGCCTTGATGGCATTGCCTGCCGAACGGGTCGCCCCGTTCAGCCCCGCAGCCAGCGGCTTGAACTCGACATCGGCGGTAACGGCGCATTCACCCTCGGGGATCACGCCGCCGTAATCGTCGACCATGTCCTTGGTACATGCCGCCAGACTGAATACCGACATGCACAACAGAATATATTGAATACTTCGTTTCATCTCTAAGGTAGAATATTAATCTCTGTCCAGTCCGAAATCGGGATCGAGCTTCACCTCGCCGTAGGGGCGCAGGTCGACAGTCCACGTCACGTCGGAAACGCCGAAAACGATATTCACCACCACATGCGTATTGCGGGGCAGTCGGTCGAGATTGGTGAGATACTCGTAACCCGTATCGGCTCTGTTGACCGAAATGGACATGGAGTAGTTTTTTTCATCCGCATCGGTCTTCTCGGGCTCGTACTTTCCCTCCAGAAGATATACGGGAGAAGTAGTAACCGTCTCACCATCGGGCAACGCAAGACCGCCGCCGTCGAAACTCTTCGCGAAACCGTAATAATCGTTATTTCCGACGTTGGGCACGGCAAAATCCACGATATCCTTGTCGGCATCGTATCGGGTCACGCGCGGCAAATAATACTCGCGTCTCGACATCTTGTCGATATGGAGTCCCGTCAGAGCCCTCTCGCGGCCGCTTTGGTTCTTAATGTTGAACGTGAACTTCACGGCGGCGCGATGCAGGTATATCTTGTGCGACAGATCCGTGTCGCCCACCTCCACCGTCTCGCAGGTGCTCATGGGCAGGCCGCCCGCAGCATCCTCGTAACCGCCGCCCGCAGCGTCGAGTTCCGAGCCGACGCCGTCGTTCAAACGCACCTCCAGACCTTCGATCTCCGTACGGGGGAAAGGCTCTCCGACCTCGATACCGCCCAGATATGCGTGAAAATCGGCCACGCGGTCGCCCGCGGCATCGTACACGTTCACCGACTCGTTTTTCTCGTTGACGAAGACATACACCTGCTTGGTCTCGTTGGCGCGAACCTTGAAATGTTCCTCGCCGTACTCGACCACCGAACCCGCATACAAGAACCGATTAGCCTCGACATTGCCGTCCTTGTCGACCACGACGATACGCAGGGTCTGCATCTTCTCGGCCTCGTCGGCGGGACCCTCGTGTACGTCGGCACGCGACGAACGCTCGGGAACGGCTGAGTCGGACAATGCGATGCCGATGTTCAGACTGACCCAAACATCCTTTTCATCCGCGGGAGCATCCGTCACAGACTTGTCGCACCCCGCGGCGAACAGAGATACGAGACACAAAATTGCGATATGTATCGAATTTCTCATTTTTACAGATCCGAATCGTTGATTCTGACAGTCCAGTCGTTGATTTTAATATAGGTTCTGATCCATGCGCCGCCCTTATCGAGGAAGAAGATCAACGACCACTCGCTTTCGCGGTCGAGGAACTCCTGCGACGGCATCTGCGCATAAAGATCGCTCTTGAGCAGCAGCAGGTAATTTATCAAAGGTATGTCGATGACGTTCGCACCGCCCTCCTTGCGGGTCACGGTGAGTCGGGGGCTGTTTTTGGTCATAAGGCGCGAGGTGGAGAACTCGGCGTATGCCACCACCACATCGCGGTCCGCCTCGTCCACGCCCGCCGCAGCCTGACCGCGCGCCCACGGGGTGTAGGTCACCGTACCGTTGGGAATAAGATCGTTGTCGGCAGCGAAAAGGGTGTTGTCGTCGGTGATGCGGAACTCGAAATCCTTGTCATCCACGGGATCGCCATTCATCTGTTGCAGGACGATGCGGATGTTGTTGGTGTTCTTCATCATCTCCACCACGCCTTCGCTGTACATGTCGGCCGTGGCCATCTCCAGCTCGCCCCAATACATCCCGTGCAGATTCTTACGCTCGGGAACGGTCAGACAATCTTCGTCCATTGCCACCCGCAGATCGTCGCGCTTCGTTCCCGCGGCGGGAGTCCGCACGAACGAGAACGAGCTCTTGTCGCAGGCCATGCCGCCGTATGCGGCGAAACGATAGTTGCCCGGGGCGAGGTCGAGGCGCATGCGATAAGCCTCGTCGCCCAGTTCGGGTCCCGTGACCGTACGCGTGTCGACATAATTGCCCTTGTCGTCGTAGATCAGCAGCGTCAGACAGTCGACCTTCTTGGGGAATGCGTTGGCATACTCCATGTTATAGTCGTATATGAAACGCAGCGACACGCCGTGCGGACACGCTTCGAGATCTTCGTAGATGGTCTCGCACGAGGACAAGGCGGCCGTCATCAGTGCGACACCGAATGCCGCACCGACGAGCCGTGAAATAATATTTCGTTTTTTGTTTCGCATTTTTTAGAATTCGATATTGTTGACGCGAACCACCCAAGGCAGAACCTCCACCGAAAGTTTGAGGTATACATCGCCCTTCTCGTCGGGAGGATCGGGATCCACGGGATCGGGATCGTTCGCCCTAACGCGGGGATGGCCCAGACGGTTGATCTTGGTTACCGAAAGTTTGTAGACATTGTTGCGCACCACGGCGAACTCCATCGGACCCATCGCTGCGGGAGCGTTGTTGTCGTTGTGACGGTTCCAATAGTAGTAATAGAAGAAGTAGCCCACACCGTAGTTCTTGGCACCGTTGACGGCCGATTCCGAATCGTCGCTGGCCTCGTAGAGGGTGAATCCCGCAGCCACGGCCGCCTTCTTGAACTTAGACAGAACCTCGGCGTTAGCACCGTTGGTCTTCAGCACATCCTGGTACAACTCGTTGGGAATGCCGAGCGGAATGCCGTTCTTGTCCTTTGCCTCCGACATGGCGGCATTGTAGATGGGCGAACCCTCGCCCTTCTCGATCTCGGCCCTTATCTGGTCGTTCCAGCCCACATAGAGTTTGCTGTTGAACACATAGAGGATGGGGTACTTCTTGCCGTTTATCGTCTTGGTATAGGTATTGGGAACGTCGTAGGTGCCATTGACGGCAGCCCTCAAAGTGGCGTTGACGGTGCTGTTCTCGGGAATGACGAGTTTGCCCTTGAAGATGATACCCGTCGAGATTCCGTTCTTCTGAGAGTCGACGTCGGGAATGGTGTTCTCGGTGGCGTAGCGCCAGATGTGGTAACCCGTCTTGTCGTAACCTGCGGGAGCGTTGTTCCATTCGTCACCCGACAACTGATTGGTTCCGAGGATATCCTGCATGTCGTAACTGTCCCACTTCTTGCGGGTCTCGGCGTCGATCTTGCCGTCGTTGTTGAAGAAACGGAAATTGAAATGGTTTTCGAGTTCGGCAGCCTTACCCTCCAGACTCACATTCGACTTAAATTCATGATCGGTATCCACCACATAGTTGCCCGTATCGTTATCCTTCGATCCGGTTTTGAATCCGTATTCCAGACCGCATATCTCGAAATTGTTCTTGCCGTTGTCGGCCAGACCGTCGTCCGACACGCGGCGCAGGTAGTAGAACTCCTTGCTCATGTTCACCAAAGCCATGCGGACCAGCTCGACTTGCAGACTGCCGTCTTGCACACCGCCTGTCACTCCTATGTTATAGGTACGCTCCGTACCCGAATCGTTGCCGTCGCGATAATCGAAACGAGCCACCGAACGCTCTACCTCAATGGCGCCGATGTTGTCGACAGAAGCATCGTTGGGACCGCACAAATCGAAAGGAGTAGCCTCGGTAGCGTAATTGGTCGTCCACACGTCATAGGTGCCCGGAAGTTTCCTTTCGGCGATCTTGGCATTGGACATAAGGAACGATCCGCTGCTCCAGATGACGGTGTTCTGATTCTTCGAACCTGCAACCTCCACGACTTTGCACGTGGCATCGAGCCAGCCGGCCTTGCCTTCATCGCTGCCGAATACGTCGATCAGCTCGTAGGTGGGATTACAGAAAGCGAACACGTTTACTTTCTTCTCGGCTTTGTCGTTGGCATCGTAATAATTCTTCAATGCCGTGGCCGATATGGCAGCCGTGGCCGATATGGTCGGTTTTCCCGCAACGGTGGCCGTCGAAAGATTGCCGACTACGCTGTGACCGATATATTTGTTGTCGACGTCGGCCAACACCAGCAGCAGCGAATTGACCTTGTTCTCGCCGTCCTGGCCCACCTCGGTACCGCCCGTCGATCCGCCGTCGGGTTTGGGATTGGTTTCGCTTCGCGTACCGTTCGCCGACGGCAAAGTGACGTCCACGCTCATGTAAACGGCATCTTTAGGCTCGTCAGGAGTCGGAAGAACAGGTTCCTCGTTGACGCCACTGTTGTTACATCCGGCAAACATACCCACGGCAAGAATGCCGACCAAAAATTTGCTCAAAATTTTCATTTTTCTATTTTTTATAATTTATCGATTACTTTCTTATTCTTTCTATCTGCCGCAAGGCCTCGGCGGCTTCAGCTATACCCGCCGACCCGGCCGCGCCGAACAGACGGGCCGCCTCGTCGTAATCGCCCGACAGGGCCGCGAACACGCCGCGGGCATAAACCGCACGGGCATCGTCGCCCGCCTTGGCCAGATAGCGCTCGGCATTCTTCATGTCGCCGCGCCCCATGGCCGAGTTGGCGGCATTGAGGTTGGCCGTGGCATCCTCGGGGAACATGCGCACCGCGATCTCGAACACTTCGTTATACTCGTCGCTGCCCTGCTCCATGTGCTCGGCCGCGAGATACATCTCCGACAGACTGAGTTTCTGCGGCTGGGTCTTGAGCAGGCGCTTGATCTCCTCCACGTCGGTATATGCACGCACCTCGTACTCGACGGCATAGTCCGAATGACGCAACGCGGGATATACGTTCTTCAGCAGGAAGGCGTAGTCCTCGGGGTAGGTCGATTTGATGGCCGCATCCTTGGCATCGGGGGCCAGATCGCCGCGGATCAACACCAGAATACCGTCGCGGTTCTTCAGATCGGAGCTCTCCACGAAGCGCTCCAGACCCTCCCAGTCCTCAGGCTCGTACGAGGTGGCGAGCAGATCGGCGGGGAAGTCATACTGCTTGCGCACATACTCCTTCAGGGTCTCGGTACGGCCCTTGGCCAGACGGATATTGTTGTCGTAGGGACCCTCGGGCGAGGCGTAACCCTTTATCGTCACGGCCGTTATGCGCGTGTCGGCATCGTTCTTCACCAGATCGATGGTGTTGCGTATCTTCTGCAACTCCACGGGATTCTGGCGGTAATTCTCATATATTTCGGTACGGTTGACGGGGAAATCGATGAAAGCCGAGCCCTTGGCCTCGCGCATCTTCACGGCCTCGCCCTTGGGCGGGATGTAGACGAATACGGGAGCGAAGGTCTTGGGCACGAAATCGAGCGTGGCGAGCAGATCGTCCGCATGCGAAATCTCCTCGCCCGTGCAGCCGCGCAACTCGGTGGCCAGGGTGAGTTTGGCCTCGGCCATCCAGTCGGCGTAAGGCACCGCGGTGCGATATTCTATGCTGCGGGTACGTCCCGCACGGTAGAGCGATTTCTCGTTCAGGGGCGAGTCGTTGCGCAGATGGCGATAGTAGCGGGTGCGGCCCGCCACGATGAAGCCCTCCAGCGGCATGCTGCCCGTCTCCGACTCCAGCACGGGGGTCACGACGATCTCCATGTCGGTCCCCAACTCCAGATCGGCCACGTCGATATTCATCGACACGAACAGATTGCCTTCGGTGCGGGCCGCGTCGACCTCCGACGCACGGACCTGTCGGTGCGCGACCGACTGGGCATAGGCCCCTGCGGCGCACAGGCATGAAACGATGATGCAAAGTATCTTCTTCATAATCTTCAGAGCTCGTTTAGAATGTGTATACCAGATTGATGGCCGCCTTGGTGGGACCTACGTAGTGATGGGGGCGATCCTCGGCCAGCTTGCTGCCGCACACGGCGCAGGGATAGCTGTCGAAACGGGTGTAGATGTAACCCACGCCTATTTCACCTTCGAGATTCCAGTGTTTGCCCAAGATCCACGCGTAACCGTAGGCCACGCCCGCTCCCGCGAACCAGCCCTGGTAGCGGCGGTCGGAGAGTTTCGAGAAATCGGTGCCGAGGAACTTGATGCCGTTCTTCAGACCGCCGATGTTGTATTGTCCGCCGAGCGCATGTACTCCGACGAAGTGACATGCGAAACGCTCGCAGAACCAGTAACGTGCCTCGGGCTGCACGAGCCAGTGTTTCCATTTGCGATCGTGCGACAGAGTCCAGCCGTTGTAGTTGGCCGAAGCATCCAGCGTCCAGCGCGGAGCGAGCCCGATTTCCACGCCCGCGTTGACCGTGAAAGCCGCCGCGTCATAGAGCAGGTTCGTCTTCACCGCCGCCTTCTGGGCACGGGCCCCCGCGCACCAAAGCAGCATGCACAAAAACAGAATTACCTTGTTTCCGACATTCATTTTCATTTTATGTCCTTTTTAACCTTAAATAGCTGATATTACAGTCAAAAATACGTAAGGCCTCCCTCTGCGGAAACCCCATACGCATCCCTCAATTTCCCATTATGGTATGTCGCTTTTCACCCTCTCTACTAAAGA
>CAUHCL010000012.1 GCA_959604655.1 uncultured Alistipes sp.
GCCCGCGTTGAGCGCCGCCCACCACCACGCCTCCACGCGCACGGGCAGCACCGAGAGCATGTAGCCCGACGGGTTGAGCGTCACGGGGCGGAAAAGGATCTGCACTGCCGCCAGCCCCAGCCCCACGGCATTGCCCCACGCGGCGCCGCGCACGAACAGCATCGCCGCGCGCCACAGGAATATTCGGCGGATGGCCGAGTTGCGCATGCCCGCCGCCTTCAGCGTGCCGATCATGCCCGTGCGGTCGAGCACCATGATGAGCATGGCCGAGGTCATGTTGAACAGCGCCACGATCATCATTATGGCTATTATCACGCGCGCGTTCACGGCGTGGGCCTTCAGCCAGTCGTACATCACGGGATAGCGCATCTCCAGCGTGACGGCCATGCAGGCCCCCGCGCTCTCGTCGCCCCCGTAGAACACATCGTCTATCAGGGAGTCGATCTCCCCCGCCGCCTCGTCGGCACGGTCGGGCCTGTCGAGAACGATCTCGTAGCCCGTTATCAGGTCCTCGGCCCACCCCACCGACTTGCGCACGTCGCGCAGATCGGCCAAGGCCGTCACACCGTCCAGTTCCTCCAGCCCCGTGTGGTATATGCCCGATACCCTGTATCGGTCGCGGTGCGGCACGTCGCCCTCGTCGACGAACAGCGCCTCCACCTTGTCGCCCACCCCCACGCGCAAACTGCGCGCCGTGGTGCGCGATATGAGCAGGTCCTTGCTGCGGACCTCGCCGCCCGTCGCGGGCAGCTCGCCCTCGACCAGATGCGCGCGCCACCACGCCCCGTCGAAGCCCTCGCCCACGCCCTTTATGCGGAGTCCCGTCACCCTATCGCCCGATTTGACCATGCACCCCGCCACGGCATAGGGCACCGCCGACACCACTCGGTCGCAGCGGCGCAGGCTCTCCAGCAGCGCCTCGCTCACAGGCAGGGGATCGGAATCGGCATTCCACGCGCCCGCGATGCCCGACACCTGAATGTCGCCCGCCAGACCGCGCAGATCGTCCGCTATCTCGCGGCGGAACCCCGACACCACGGCCAGCGTCAGTATCATGACCGCCACGCCCAGCGCCACCGACGCCACTGCGATGCGCATTATGGCTCCCGCGCGCGATCCGCGGTCGTGACGGGCCGTGCGGGCCGCCAGCATGTATTCGACATTAGTTCGCATCCGTTCTCCGCCTCGGAGCGCCACGGCGAACGATTTCGCGCCGCGCCCCCTTATTTATCAAACAGCAGTACAAAGTTACAATAAAAATTCTTACTTTTGCGTAATTATAGGCGCAAGCGGCGAAGTTATCCCGCCGCGCGCTTCGACGGCACGGCACGAACGTTGATCGGACGGATGCGCAGGCGCGCAGGTGCGCCGAGGCCAACGGATTGTTTAAGATTTAATTAGGAGAATATGTTACAGTTCTTGCAGATGGCGCAGAATTACTACGGCGCCGAAAACGGCTTCGCGACGGGCATATCGTCGTCGGGATCGATATTGTTGATGATCGTCATAGCCGTGGCGGGCTACATAGTGCAGGCCCGCCTGCAATCGGTCTTCGCAAAATATTCGCAGGTGGGCTTCCCGGGCAACCTGACGGGCGCCGAGGTGGCCGAGAAGATGCTGCGCGACAACAACATACACAATGTCAGGGTGACTCACGTGGCGGGCGCCCTGACCGACCACTTCAATCCGCAGAACATGACCGTCAACCTGAGCGACAGCGTATATTCGTCGCGCAGCATCGCCGCGGCGGCCGTCGCCTGCCACGAGTGCGGCCATGCCGTGCAGCACGCCCAGGGCTACGCGCCTCTGGCCATGCGTTCGGCGCTGGTGCCCGTCGTCAGCTTCTCGTCGCGCATAGCCACCTGGGTCATAATAGCGGGCATAGCCCTGCTGGCCGCCACCGACAACGCCACCGTGTGCTGGATCGGCATAGCGCTCATCGCCATGTCGGCCCTCTTCTCGATAGTCACGCTGCCCGTGGAGTACAACGCCTCGCAGCGCGCTCTGGAATGGCTCGAATCGAGCCGCACGCTTCAGGGAGTGCAGCTCTCGTATGCCCGCGAGGCACTGCGTTGGGCCGCACGCACCTATCTGGTGGCTGCGCTGAGCGCCATAGCCACGGTACTCTACTACGTTTCACTCATTTCGCGCCGCGACTAAATGGCCAAGCCCAACGACGACTGCTCCTCGCGCAGCCTGTTCCTGGCGGCGGCCACGCTGCTGGCCCTCGTCGCCATAAGTTTCATACCTCCCGTCGACGCGGGAGGCGTGTCGCTGCGCCGCGCCAGCATCTTCTCCGACCTCGTGCGCTTCGACGGCGACGAGGCCGCGAAGAAGGAGGCCGACATGCCCGAAATCGACGTGGAGGAATTCCATGTCGATCTGGGCAAGGTGGCCGAGACGGCCGCCCGCGCCGCCGTGGCCTCGTCGCCCACGGGGGCCGAGACCTCGGTTTCGTGGGAGGGGATATTCGACGAGCAGCCCACGGGCGGCGACACCGCGGCCTTGGCGGCGGCGATCGCCGAGCCCGAGCCTGCGGAGGATTTCGCCGAGATACTGCCGCCCGACTCGCTCATAATCCCGATCGAGGATTTCGGCGCGGCCGATTCGACGGCGCTCGGACGCCTGTACGAAAAGCTCCTTGCGGGCGAGCCCGTGCGCATAGCCTTCATGGGCGACTCGTTCGTCGAGGGTGACATACTCACCGCCGACCTGCGCGAGTCGTTGCAGGATACCTTCGGCGGCGGAGGCGTGGGATTCGTGCCCGCGGCATCGCCCTTCACTGGATTCCGCCAGACGGTCAAGACCACATCGAAGGGATGGACCCCCTACAACATAATGCAGCGCAAGAGCGTACCCGAACCCTACTCGGGCGACTTCTTCGTGTCGGGATGGGTGGCGCGCGCCGCCGACGGCGCCTCCACGCGCTGGGACATGACGCGCAAACGCCGCCATCTGGACCGCTGCCGCCGTGCACGGCTGCTCTTCATCAGCCGCGAGCCTGCGAAGATCGCCGTGAAGCTCAACGACGACGAGGCACGCGAGTTCGGATTCGACGGCAGCGACGCCGTGCGCCAGATAGTCATAGAGGACGACTCGATAGCCTCGCTGGAGATGACGGTAAAGAGCGGCGCGGCGGGACTGGTCGGCTACGGCGCCGATTTCGACGACCTCGGCGGCGTGAGCCTCGACAACTTCTCGGTGCGCAGCAACAACGGCCAGGCCATGTTCTGGGCCGATCCCGCCGTCAACGCCCAGATAAACGGCATGCGCAGCTACGATCTGGTGATCCTGCAATACGGCCTCAACATCATGCAGGCCGACCGCCGCGACTACTCGCTCTACGCCCGTCAGGTGGAGAAGATGATCCGCTTCGTGCAGAGCTGCTTCCCCTCGGCGGCGGTGATGGTGATGGGAGTGAGCGACCGTTCGCAGAAGAACGAGGACGGCATAGTGCCGATGGAGTCGGCGCGCGACCTCTCGCGGTGGCAGCGCGAGGCCGCCTCGGCATGCGGCGCGGCGTTCTGGAACACCTACGAGGCCATGCAGCTCATGGGCGGCATGACCCGCTTCGTGGCCAACGGCTGGGCGGGCAAGGACTACACGCATATCAACTACGCGGGCGGTGCGCAGGTGGCCCGCGCGCTCTATCACGCCATGCTGCTCGGTGCGCGCGACTACGGCCGCGCCGTGCGCGAGAGGCTGGAGAAGAGCCGCCCCGTGATTACCGAACCTCTGCTCGAGATCGAGCCGCCCGCTGACGGCGCCCTGCTGCTCGACACGACCGCGATAGAATTATTTGGGGAATGACGAATCTGCCGATCGAAGAACTGCTGACCCGCGTGCAGGAGCTGTTGCGCTACGACTCCTCGGCACCGCTCATATTCAACAGCGGACTGTTTCTGTTCCTGTTCACGGCCTTCGCGGCGGGGTATGCGCTGCTGCGCAGGACCGCGTCGCTGAGGATAGTATACGTCATACTCTTCTCGATATACTTCTACTACAAGTCGAGCGGCATCTACTTCCTGCTGCTGGTCTTCGCCGCGGTGAGCGACTTCATCATAGCGCACCACATCTACCGCAGCAAGTCGCCGCGCGCGAGGAAGTGGCTCGTGGCGCTGAGCGTGGCCGTCAACCTGGGCATGCTCGGCTACTTCAAGTACACCAATTTCCTCATCGAGATAGCCAACGACATCTTCGGCGCGGGATTCCTCGATTTTCGGAACATATTCCTGCCCGTGGGCATATCGTTCTTCGTGTTCCAGTCGATGAGCTACACCATCGACGTCTACCGCGGGGCTATAAGGCCGCTGCGCCGCTGGATCGACTACATGTTCTACCTCTCGTTCTTCCCGCAGCTCGTGGCGGGCCCCATCGTGCGCGCCCGCGACTTCATCCCGCAGATCCGCAAGCCCGTGCTGGTCACGCGCCGCATGTTCGGTATGGGCGTGGGATTCATCATCATAGGCCTTATAAAGAAAGCTGTCATATCCGACTACATATCGCTCAACTTCGTCGACCGCGTGTTCGACGATCCCGCGCTCTACTCGGGCTTCGAGTGTCTGGCGGGCATCTACGGCTACGCGTTGCAGATCTACTGCGACTTCTCGGGCTACTCCGACATGGCCATAGGCATCGCCCTGCTGCTGGGATTCCGCTTCCCCAAGAACTTCGACGCCCCCTACAAGTCGGCCACCATCACAGAGTTCTGGCGCCGCTGGCACATATCGCTGTCGAGCTGGCTGCGCGACTACCTCTACATTTCGCTGGGCGGCAACCGCAAGGGTCGCGTGCGCACCTACATCAACCTGCTGCTCACCATGGTGCTCGGCGGACTGTGGCACGGCGCGGCGGTGCGGTTCGTGCTGTGGGGCGCGCTGCACGGCGTGGCGCTGGCGCTGCACAAGATGTGGATGGCCGTCATTCCGTGGGCCAAGGCCGACGGCAAGCAGATGAACATCTTTTCGCGCCTTGTCGGGTTCCTCATAACGTTCAACCTGGTGTGCCTGGGCTGGCTGCTGTTCCGCGCCGACTCGATGCAGACGGTGCACATCATGCTCTACCAGATATTCCACAACTTCGATGCCTCGCTGATCCCGCAGGTCGTGGAGGGCTACAAGGCGGTGTTCGCGCTGATAGCGCTCGGATACATCATGCACTTCATGCCCGCGAAGATCGACGCCGACATTCAGTGTCGGGTGATAAACGCCTCGTTCTGGTGGCAGGTGGCCATGATGACCCTCACGGTGTGGTGCGTGATGCAGATCAAGTCGAGCGACATACAGCCGTTCATATATTTTCAGTTTTAGGAAATATCGACATCGCGGAGCGATGTCGGCAGTTCGCCGCCGCCCCCTCGCGGCGGACTGCTGAAGCATTCGCGCCGCCGTCGGCGAACCGCGACACCCGTTTTATGACAAAAATCATCCTCCCCACCGCAGTCCGTCATGTCGGTTTTCGCCGCCAAAGCGGTAGAAATAATCTTTTTATGCGTAACTTTACGCCGAAAACGTACATCGTACATAACCGCAACAAAATGAAAAAAGCAATCTTAACATTCGCGGCCGTCGTGGCGGCGTTCGTCGCCTCGGCCGACGAGGGTATGTGGCTTCTGTCCTACCTTCAGAAAATGAATATCAAGGATATGAAAGCCAAGGGCTGCCGCCTCTCGGCCGAAGATATCTATTCGGTGAACAAGAGTTCGCTCAAGGACGCCATCATCATCTTCGGCGGCGGCTGCACGGGCGAGATCGTATCGGACAAGGGTCTGATATTCACCAACCACCACTGCGGCTACGGCTCGATCCAGCAGCTCTCGTCGGTGGAGCACGACTACCTCAAATACGGCTTCTGGGCCTCGTCGTACGACGAGGAACTGCCCGTACCGGGACTCTCGGTGCGCTTCGTGCGCAGCATCGAGGACGTGACCGAGCAGATCCTCGGCAACGTGCCGTCGATCGCGGGCGAGAAGGAGCGCAACGAGATCATCGCCGAGAACACCAAGGCCCTGAAAGAGAAGATGCAGGTCGACAACGAGGCCAAGGTCGTACAGATACTCCCCTTCTTCGGCGGCAACCAGTATTTCGCCTTCGTGCTGGAGGTCTTCTCCGACGTGCGCCTGGTGGGTACGCCTCCCTCGTCGATCGGCAAGTTCGGCGGCGACACCGACAACTGGATGTGGCCCCGCCACACGGGCGACTTCTCGGTGTTCCGCGTCTATGCCGACAAGGACAACAAGCCCGCCGTGTACTCCAAGGACAACCGCCCCTACGAGGCTCCGCGCCATCTGGAGATCTCGCTCGACGGCTACAAGCAGGGCGACTTCGCCATGGTGATGGGCTTCCCGGGCTCGACGCAGCGTTACATGACTTCGTATGAGATCGACCAGATGCTCGGCGTGTCGAATCCCCAGCGCATCTTCATCCGCGGCGAGCGTCAGGAGATACTGTGGGCCGCCATGGAGGCCAGCGACGAGATACGCATCAAGTACGCCTCGAAGTACGCGGGTTCGTCGAACTACTGGAAGAACTCGATCGGCATGTCGCGCGGCATCGAGAAGCTGAACGTCAAGGCGCAGAAGCAGGCGCAGGAGGCCGCTTTCCAGAAGTGGGCCGAGGCCAACACCACGCCCGAGGAAGGCTTCATCGGCGCACTGCCCATGATGAAGGAGACCGTGGAGAAGATCACCCCCGTGGAGGGTACCATGCAATATTTGCAGGAGGCGCTGCTGCGCGGCGTCGAGCTGCTCACCCCGCCGCAACTTCTCAACCGCGGCAACGTGGGCGGATTCTACAAGGACTACGATGCCGACCTCGACCGCAAGGTGGCCAAGCGCATGCTCACGATCGTGCGCGAGAACATGGACCCCGAGGCGCTGCCCTCGATCTACGCCGAGGTGATCGACAAGAAGTTCTGCGGCGACATCAATGCCTACGTCGACTGGCTCTACGACACTTCGGTGTTCACGTCGCTCGAAAAGCTGAAAGCCTCGACCGACGAGCAGAAGAACGATGATCCCGCCAAGGAGCTGGCCAAGTCGGTGACCGAGGCCTACCGCAAGGCCTACACCGAGTATCCCGAGCTCGCCCAGCAGTACAATGCGGCGCACCGCCTCTACATCGCGGGTCTCATGCGCATGCAGCCCGACAAGGCGTGGGCTTCGGACGCCAACTTCTCGATCCGCCTCACCTACGGCAACGTGCTGCCCTACGATCCCGCCGACGGCATCACCTACAACCATTTCACCACGCTGGAGGGCGTCATCGCCAAGGAGGACACCACCAATCCGCTGGAGTTCACCGTGGAGGATAAGCTCAAGGAGCTCTACCGCGCCAAGGATTACGGCCGCTACGCCGACGCCGACGGACGTCTGCACGTGGGCTTCCTGGCCAACCTCGACATCACGGGCGGCAACTCGGGCTCACCCGTACTCGACGGCAACGGCCGCCTGTTGGGTCTGGCGTTCGACGGCAACTGGGAGGCCATGTCGGGCGACGTGGCGTTCGAGCCCGATTTGCAGCGCTGCATCGCGGTCGACGTGCGCTACGTGCTCTTCGTGATCGACAAGTTCGCGGGCTGCGACCACATCATGAACGAACTCGACATCGTGCAGGGCAAGGCTCCGCGCAAGAGAAAATAAAAGGCCGCGGCCTTTTACGCAAAATCGGCCCGAACTCTTCGCGAGTTCGGGCCGATGCCGTTATCCACGGCGCCGTCAGTTGCGGACGTACCTCACGCGGCCCATGCACGCGTCGGCATGCTCGGAGAAGTAGCGCTGCGCCTTGAGCAGGTTGCGGGCCTGGAGCACCATGGTGCGCGTCTCGCTCAGGATGGTCAGATACAGCACGCTGGCCTTGGTGTTGCCCTCGCCCTCGTTTATGCGCATCAGCTCCGACTTGGTGGTGGCCGCTATGCGCTCGAAAAGATCCTCGCGCATGCTGAGCACCGAATCGATATCGCAGAAATCGTTGGTCACCAGTATGCGGTTTATGCTGCCGTATATCTCGGCCACGTCGTCGTTGATGTGCATCAGGTCGGCGGCCTGCTCGCGCGAGAGGCCCTCGTGGTTGTTGTCGATGTGCTCGAACGTGGGCCGCGTTATGTGCACCAGCGCCTCGGCTATCTCGCTCAGATAGTCGACCATCTGCACGTAGTAGAGCGAAAGCTCCAGCCCCGCCCCCTTGAGTCGGCGCAGCGTGGGCATGAGACCCGCGCGGAGCTTGCGGCTGTCGCGGTAGATATCCTCCGACTCGTGCACCAGATCGCGCAGCGCCTTGCGGTTCTCCTTGAACACGGCCACTATGGTGCGGTCGTAGATGCGGGTCGCCGCCTGCATCATGCGGCACACCTCCTCGGCAATGTCGTCCACGGCGTTCGCGGTGGGGTTGTCGACAACCGACGCGGCCGAAGCGCCGTCGGGCTTCTTACGGAAATTGCTCTTCACCAGCATGTAGCCGCACAGCAGCGTGACCGCGGCGAATGCCGCCACGCCGCCCCACACCAGCAGCAGCCCCGTGGCGAGCGCTATGACGAATCCGCCTATGGCCGTGGTGAACCACCCCATGACCACGGTCATCACGCCCGTTATGCGGTACACGGCGCTCTCGCGGCCCCACGCCTTGTCGGCCAGCGACGATCCCATGGCCACCATGAAGCACACGTAGGTGGTCGAAAGGGGCAGCTTGAGCGAGGTGGCGAGCGATATGAGCAGCGCCGAGGTGGTGAGGTTGACCGTGGCGCGTATCATGTCGTAGGGCGCGCCGCTGTGCTCCACGTCCACGTACTCGAAGCGTCGTGCCACGAACTCGCGCACCTTGGGCGGCGTGATGCGCTCGACGGCCGCCGCGGCGTTGATCGACAGACGCACTATGCCGCGCGAGAAGACGTTGGAGCCGTATTGCGGCTCGTCGTCGCTCGACTGCGACGAGAGCGATATCTCGGTCTCGGTCACGTGCATGGCCTTGCGCGAGGTCCACAGCGTGAGCACCATGATCGCGCCCGCCGTAAGCATGAAGCCCATGTTGGCGGGGATGTTCTCGTTCAGCGCCGACATGACTATATCGGTGCTGCCCGCCTCGCGCGCTATCGAATAGGCGTCGAATCCCGCCACGGGCACTCCGATGAAGTTCACCAGGTCGTTGCCCGCGAAGGCCAGCGCCAGCGCGAAGGTACCCGACAGTATGGTTATGCGCAGTATATTGATGCGGAACAGCTGCAAGAACGCCAGCAGCACCGAGCATGCCGCCCAGCACAGCACCAGCACGACCGCCAGGTTGTCGTCGATCCACACCGCCGCGGCGCTCTCCGCAAAGGCGTTCTTCAGCCCCTTGAACAGTGCGAAATAGAGTATCGCCGTGAGCGATGCGCCGCACCACGCGGCGCCGAAGCGGCGCAGCAGCGTCATGTAGCGGAACGAGAAGAGCAGGCGCGAAAGCCACATCGTCACGGTGCCGCACGTGAAGGCGATCGCCACCGAGAGCAGTATGGCCGATATTATGCCCATCGCGCGCGAGGTGTTGATGAAGTCGCCCAGATCGCCCGCCGCGAGCGTCGGATCGGCCGCTATCTTGTATGCCGACACCGCCACGGCGGCCCCTAACAGACAGAATATGAGCGACACGGTGGTGGAGGTGGGCAGCCCCATCGAGTTGTAGATGTCGAGCAGGATGACATTGGCCAGCATCACGCCGAGATAGATGGTCATTACCTCGCCGAAGGTGAACAGCGAGGGATCGAACATTCCGTTGCGCGCCACCTCCATCATGCCGCTCGACGATATCACGCCGAGGATGATTCCCGCCGAGGCGACGGCGAGTATGGTCTTCATGCCCGCGGCCTTCGAGCCGATGGCCGAATTGAGAAAGTTTACGGCGTCGTTGGTCACTCCCACATAGAGTCCCGACACAGCCAGTACGGCCAGAACGGCGACCGCAACCGTGTAAAATTCGCTCATAAAAGCAGTCTTTTTTTGCAATTTCGATGCGCCGTCGCCGCGATGTCGAACGGCAGTGTCCGACGGCCGCCCTCGCACCGCAGCACTTAGGCGCCTCAAAGTTAATTTGCAACATTCATACAATCGGCCGCCGGAGCGCAACCTTAATAAAAAGGTAATGATTCATTAACAAAAATTTAACTCACTTGTCCGCAAACGAAAAAAAGAGTATCTTTACCAAGCGGCCGCGACAGATGCGGCCGACGAGAAAAAACACACCGATCATGAAACTCTCCACCATCCTCCGACCGCTCCTTTTCGCTGCGGCGACAGTTATCTGCTACAATGCCTCGGCGCAGGAGTACGCACGCGCCATTCCCGCCGATGCCGCAGTGGTAGTGCGGCTGGACGCGGCCCGCATCGTCTCTCTCGCGGGCGCCGATCCCGCGGCGCTGCTGAACGAAAAATTAGGGGACTGCGCGGAACCCGCTTCCGCCGTGCTGTCCGTCCTCATGGGCATCGCGGCCGATCCCGAGCGGTCGGGCATCGACTTTTCGTCGCCCGTCTGCATCTTCGTCTCGACCAAGACCCGAAGCGGCGGCATAGCGGCGCAGGTCGCCGACGCCGACTGCCTGAGGGCGCTGGCGCGCAAGGCCGCGGCGGATGCGGGCGGCAGGATCGAGACGGTGAAAGGGGTGACTTGCGTGAGCGACAAGGAGAGCTGTCTGATATTCGACGACCGCGCGGCCGTCATGATCCGCAGCGACAAGGCCCCCGCACCCAAAAAGCTGTGCGGCGAGTTCGCCCGCCGCGGCAGAGGCATAACCGCCACCGAAGGGTTCCGACGCCTGGCCGAGGCGGACGGCGAGATAGCCGTTCTGGTGTCGGGATCGGCCATCGACGGCAAGGATCTCAAACATAATCCCGTCCTCAAGGAGGCGCCGATAAACGATCTGGCATTCGTCGGCAGCCTGAAAAGCGGCCGAGGCGAGGTCACGGCCGAGTGGGAGATCATGGCATCGGGCGCCGAGGCCGAACGCTTCATCCAGAAGCATGCCGCCATGCGCGGCCCCGCCGACGGCCGCTATGCCGACCGCATCCCCGAGTCGGCCGTTTTCGTATCGTACGGCGCATTCCGCGGGGACCGTCTCGCCGAGACGGCCGACATGTTGTCGGAACTCGAAAGTCCCGAGATCGACACGTTGATCGGGGCGCTGTCATCGCTCGACGGCGACTTCGCGCTGTTCCTCACCGCGCCGATCATAAAAGGTATGAGCATCGACATGGGCGGGATGCTCGTGGCCGCCGTGAAGGACCGCACCGCCATGAATCTTCTGGCAGAGAAATTGGAACTCGCCGAGGCGGACGACGGATACGCCTCGAACGACGGCGAGACGAATATCACGCTTACCGAACACGACGGCACGATGGTGCTCTCGGGCGGCACGCCGGCGCCCGAGACGACCGAGACGGCCGCCGCACGCGTGAACCCCCAAATAAAAGGGTGCTACGGATACTGCTACATCGGCGTGAGAGAGATCGCGTCGGGCCTGGCCCCCGTGGCGGGTATGTTCGGGCCCTACCTCTCGCTGCTGAGCCGTCTGGAATATATCGAGGCCGTGGCCGCCGAACGTTCGGGACGCAGCACGATACGCTTCGCCGACGCCGACGACAACATCTACAAGTTCCTGACGGACGCGGGCGCCGAGGCATCGGAGCGCCTCGGCATATCGGCGTATGTCGAAGAGGTCGATGAGGCCGAATAGGTCGGGGAGGACCGACCGACGCCGAGCCGCGGGCACAGACGCAGACGCGGTCGGCCGAGACATTGAAACATATAATTGCCGATATAATTGAAAATTAAGTAATCATATATTTCAATGTACCAAGATCCCTCGGCCGCAAAATCGAATCCGACGGTCGTCCGCCCGCGGCCACAGGCCGCGTTTGCAGATTTGACCCTCCCCTAAATCCCCTCCTTGGGAGGGGACTTCGGTCGCTACGCTCCAAACATGGTACATTAAAGTATATAATTGCAAAAATTTATTAACTTTGCACAAATAAAATCGTTTCGAGGTATGAAAGAGATGGTACTGGTCTCGGGCGGTGCGGGATACATAGGTTCGCATACCGCCGTGGAGTTGATTAACGCGGGCTACGACGTGGTCGTGGCCGACAACCTCTCGAACTCCGACATGAGCGGAGTGGAGGGCGTGCGCAAGATTACGGGGGTCGACGTGCCCTTCGTCAATGTCGATTGCTGCGATCGCGAAGCCTTCCGCAAGGTGTTCGAGCAGTACGGGTTCAACTCGGTGATCCACTTCGCCGCCTACAAGGCCGTGGGCGAATCGGTGACCGACCCCATGAAATATTACCGCAACAACCTCACGTCGTTCATGAACGTGGTGGATCTGATGCGTGAGTTCAATCGTCCTAACATAGTCTTCTCGTCGTCGGCGACGGTCTACGGCGAGGCCGATCACCTGCCCGTCACGGAGCAGACGCCCCGCAAGCCCGCCACCTCGGCCTACGGCAACACCAAGCAGATGTGCGAGGATATCCTGCGCGACTCGGTGACGGCCTACGACGGACTGAAGGGCATAGCGCTGCGCTACTTCAACCCCATAGGCGCCCACCCCTCGGCGCTGATAGGCGAACTGCCGCGCGGCGTGCCGCAGAATCTGGTGCCGTTCATCACCCAGACGGCCGCGGGCGTGCGCGAGTGTCTGAGCGTGTTCGGCGACGACTACCCCACCCCCGACGGATCGTGCCTGCGCGACTACATCGACGTGGTAGATCTGGCCAAGGCGCACGTGGTGGCCATCACCCGCATGGTGGAGGACCGCAACAAGGCCAAGTACGAGATATTCAACGTCGGCACGGGCAACGGAGTGTCGGTGCTGGAGCTGGTGCGCAGCTTCGAGCGCGTGAACGATCTGAAACTCAACTACAAGATAGCGCCGCGCCGCGCAGGCGACGTGGTGGCCATATGGGCCGATACCTCGCTCGCCAACGAGGAGCTGGGATGGAAGGCCGAGCGTTCGCTCGACGACACCCTGCGCTCGGCATGGGCGTGGGAGAAAAATGTGCGCGGCATAAAATAAATCCGCGCGCGCAAGCGTTATCTGTTCGCGGCGGTGCGTTCGGCAGGCAAATCGGACGCGGGTCGGGGCATACGTAAACCGTAAATTCGCAAGATGAAAAAAATTCTCATAATGCTGGTGTTGGCTGCCATGTGCGGCGCCACGGCGGCGCAGGCACAGAGGTACTACATACCCAAGTACAAGAAAAAGAAGGAGGTGCGCGACTACGACCTGTCCAATTCCGAGCGTCGCTGGACCGTGACGCTGGGCGGCGGCTACAACATGGCCTTGGGCATGCGCAACCGCATACGATTCAGCGACCGCGACTATACGGTGCGTTATTACGAGGATCCCTCGCTGTCGGGCGGCTCGCTCAATCTGGGCGTGGGGTACAAGTTCACCGACAACATCGTGGCGGGTCTTGAAGCGGGATACCTGTTTCAGGACAACGACGACGCCATTCCCATTTACGGTACTTTCAACTACTACTACGGCCCGTCGACGGCTCCGCGCCGCCACCGCTGGTTCAACTACGCCCATCTGGGACCGCAGTTCTATTTCAACGACCAATCCAAGGCCGTGGGCGCCATGGGTGCCGTGGGCGGCGGTGTGCGCGTACTGCTGGCCAAGTCGATGAAGGTCGATTTCCGCATCGGCTACCAGCTCAACATGCGCCGTCCCGAGATAGCCGACGGAGGCAAATACGACCTGCCCGCCTCGGGTGTGAACTACAAGCAGTTCACCCACGTGCTGGAGTTGGGAGTGAACGTGGTGCTGTTCTGATCGCAGACAAGACTCGCAAAGGGGCCGTACGGTTTTCGTGCGGCCCGTTTCGCATATATCGGCCTGCCCCGCTTCGCCCCGCAGGCAGCGACATACACGCCCGACACTCCCGCCGCCCCCTCATAATCGCATTCCGACACTCCCTCCGACGCGCCCGAAGCGGATGACAGCCGATTTTTTCGCCGATAAAATTGTATTTTCGTCGTTTGTGTATTAAATTTGAAAAATTAACCGATTATTCAGACGATATGAAAGAGGTCGTGAAAAACAGCGGCCCCGACAAATCGGGCCGTAAAAGCATCGAATCGCGATTCATACGCAACATCGAGCGCCTGACCGACGGCGAACTTCGGTCGGTGCTGCGCGACAAAGCGCCGTCGCACGCCATCGGCTGCGTGAACTGGAGCGAATATCCTTATGCCCCGAAAGTCGCGTTCCGCGTGGCGCACTCCGACGAGGCGCTGGCCGTGATGTTCGAGGTCGAGGAAGAGCACGTGCGTGCCGTGACCACCGACGACAACGGCCCCGTGTGGGAGGACAGCTGCGTGGAGTTCTTCGCGGCCGCGCCCGACGGCGAGGGCTACTTCAATTTCGAGATCAACTGCATCGGCACCGCTCTGGCGGCGCGGCGCACCTCGCGCGACGACGCCCGCCACTTCGACCCCGAGCGCATGGCGCGCATCCGCCGCTTCGGCTCGTTGCCACACGCGGCCGTCGACTCACGCGGCGAGGGGCAGCGCTGGTGGCTCGTGGAGGTGATCCCGTTCGCGCTGTTAGGATGCGACAAGGCTCCCGAACGGCTGCGCGCCAACTTCTACAAATGCGGCGATCGGTGCGACAGGCCCCATTTCCTGAGCTGGTCGCCCATCGACCTGCCCGCGCCGAATTTCCACTGTCCCGAATTTTTCGGCGAAGTGACACTTGTATAAAACGCAAACATCAAAACCTGAAACATAACCATGACCGACGAAAAACTTCTTTCGATTGCCGAGCGCTTCGACCTCGATGGCCGTATCGCCTCGATCAAACCTTTGGGCGAAGGATTCATCAACGACACCTTCATCATCCGCACCGAGGGCGACGCCCCCGATTACATCCTCCAGCGTAAGAACCACGCCGTATTCCCCGACGTTCCCGGGATGATGGACAACATTCTGGCCGTCACCGAGCACATCAAGGCCAAAGTGGCCGACCCGCTGCGCGAGACGCTGACGGTGATCCGCGCCCGCGACGGCAAACTCTACGTCGAGGACGAGGGCAACTTCTGGGCCGTGTGCCTGTTCATCACCAACACGTCGAGCTACGACCGCGCCGACTCGCCCGAGCTGGCCTACCAGGGCGGCGTGGGCATAGGACGCTTCCAGGCTCTGCTGGCCGACTTCGACAAGCCGCTGAACGAGACCATAAAGGGATTCCACAACATACGCCACCGCTTCGCGCAGTGGGACGAGACGCTGAAGGCCGACCCCGCGGGCCGCGTGGCGTCGCTGGCCGAGGAAATAGGCTGGGTGGAGTCGCGCCGCGCCGAGATGCTCGGCTTCTGGTCGCTGGTGAAGGACGGGACCATCCCCACCCACGTCACGCACAACGACACCAAGATCAGCAACATACTCTTTGACAAACCCACGGGCAAGGTGCTGTGCGCCATCGACCTCGACACGGTGATGAGCTCCACCTCGCTCAACGACTTCGGCGACGCCATACGCTCGTATGCCAACACGGGCGCCGAGGACGATCGCGACCTCGACAACGTGGAGATGAGCATCGAGATGTTCCGCGCCTACGCCGACGGCTATCTGTCGCAGCAGCGCGCTACCATGACCCGAAGCGAACTCGACTGGCTGGCCTTCTCGGCCCGTTACATCACCTTCGAGCAGGTGCTGCGCTTCTTGATGGACTACATCGACGGCGACAAATACTACAAGACGGCATACGTCGAGCACAACCTCGTGCGCACCCGCGCGCAGTACAAGCTGCTGCAAAGCATGGAGCGTCAGTACGACCAGATGTGCGCCATCGTGCGCGAGCTGGCGAAGTAAGCCCACTTCCGCGGAAAACGAAACGGCGGCTCCGAGATTCGGGGCCGCATTTTTTTCGCAGCGGGCCGTCACCCGATCCCGACGGCCGCGAACGCCACACGGGTCATGTAGTCGGCCAGCTCCGCCCGCGTCGCGAGGCGGCAATGACGGTAAACGTCGGGCAGCGGCTGCCGCAGGACGAAATGCCGCATATCGCACGTCATAGATTCCAGCCGCACCACGCCGTCGTCGTATCGGTCGAACACACCCCACAACGAATCCCCGGCAGGGCAATCGGGGTCGGACGGATGAAACAAATAGACCTCGCCATCCTCGAATTTACAACTCGCAATGTTCATAAACGGTGTTTTTATACGACAAATATCGGCAACGCGCCGAGGCCGTACAAACGAACATCGAATCATTAGATCTGTTTTTCAGCAACATCGCCGCGGCAGAACGCCGCCGAGATGGAAACCCGCCAAAGGGCGGGCTTCAGAGATGGAATACGACGAGGTGCGACTCGCCAAAGAAAAGCATGCGCATGACGACTTCGGGGTTACCCGCGACCCGCCCCGAGACGGTACCCGCCTCGAAATCGATCCGCGTGACCCTGATATCGCGCCGCAGATCGAGCCCCCCGCGCCCCTGCATCTTGAAAAGGCACTCCTTGGCGCACCACACCGCGGCAGGCAGACGCGGGTCGGACGACAACGCCAGTTCCTCGGCCGTGACGTAGCGCGGCGCCACGCGGTCGAAATTGCGGTCGGTGCGCTCGATATCCGCGCCGCACGCTCCGCGGCTCCGCACGCCCCCGACAGTCGGATCGGCATGCGAGACCGCCACCGCAACCATGTCGCGGCAGTGCGAAACGCTTATGTTCAGCATGGGAAAATCCTTGAGTTTCGGTGCTCCGTCGGCGGAGTACTCTATCCGCAGTCCGCGGGGAAACGTGCAACCGAAATGCTCCGCCAGCACCTCGCGCAGCACTCGGCGCCACGTCAGGCGCTCCGTGCGGCGGCTCGCCGAGGCGAAGCCCTCCACGGCCGCCATATCCTCGGCATCGGCCCGCGCCACGGCCTCCGCCTCCGACGGAATGACATCTATGGCCAGCAGCCCCTCTCCGTCGCGGACTACCATTCGGCGGCTACTCATCGCCTCGGGTGCGGCCGACGACCACCTTTATCTTGTCGACACGGCGGCCGTCCATCTTCTGCACCGTGAAGCGTATGCCGTGCGCCTCGACCGTATCGCCCTTCTTGAGCAGGTCGCGGCGCAGTTCGAGCATCAGGCCCGCCAGCGTCTCGGCGCGGCCCTGCACGTCGGCGAAGATATCCTCGCCCGCATCTATCACGCGCTCGAAATCGACTATGTGGGTCTTGCCGTCGAACAGATAGGTGTTGTCGCTCAGACGCTCGTAGAACGACTCGTCCTCGTCGCTCTCGTCGGAGATCTCGCCGACGACCTCTTCGAGTATATCCTCCAGCGACACCAATCCCTGCGTGGCGCCGTACTCGTCGACCACTATGGCCACATGTATCTTGCTCTCCTGGAACTCGCGCAGCAGGTCGTCGATCTTCTTGTGCTTGGGCACGAAATAGATCTTGCGCAGCAGCTGCTGCCAGCCGAATTCGTCGCCGCAGTTGATGTAGGGCAGCAGATCCTTCACGTAGAGCGCGCCCTTTATGTTGTCCAGATCCTCGTCGTAGACGGGTATGCGCGAATATCCCGAGTCGATTATCACGCTCTTGACCTGCTCGTAGGTCGACTTTATGTCGAGCGCGGTGATGTCTATGCGCGGACGCATGATCTCCTCGACCTCGGTATTGACGAAGCTCACTATGCCCGACAGCATCTGATGTTCCTCCTGCGACGAGCCGCGCGCCAGATCGACGGCGTCGGCCAGCTCCTCCATCGATATCTCGGCGTTGCGCGACGCCAGACGGCTGATTCGGCCGCCCGTGCGCACCAGCACGTACGAAAGGGGATAGCATATCCATTCGAACACGCGGATCGGGAACACCACCATGCGGGCGAACCCGCGGGGGTTGCCCTGCGAGAAGACCTTCGGCAGTATCTCGCCGAACAGCAGCAGCAGGAACGTCACCAGCACCGTCTTGAACAGGAACTCGAAACGCGTGAAGACGAAGAGTTCGTTCATTATGTTCGACGTGAGGATGACGATGCAGATATTCACCAGATTGTTGGTCACCAGAATGGTAGCCAGAAGACCGTCGACGTCCGACAGCATGCGCAGGATCGAACGGTTGCGCGAATCGGGGTTCTCCCTCATCTCCTGCAAATCGCGCGGCGTGAGCGAGAAGAACGCCACCTCCGAGCCCGACACCAGCGCCGAGATCGTGAGCAGCACGAACGTCACAGCCAGCAGCACGGCGGCATGCAGGCTGAAACCCGAATATATTATACCCAAACCTTCCAAATACCGATATTCTTTACTTTAACCTCTCGCTTGCGCGGCCCCGCCGCGAGCGAACCTCCCCGACCGATCTTCACCGACCCGACAGCGCAGAGCGCTCTCCCGTGCCGCAGCATTCCGAGAAGCGGACGCCCCCAAAGTCTTCGCAGGGCGGGCCTGCGGCCTGCGCGGCTCTCCCGCGCATCACACCGCTCCCGACCGACGGCGCGTCAGAACAGATGATTGTCGTACCCCTTCTTCGGCTCGGCCGCGCCCTCGGCGGGATCCTCGCGAAGCACCTCCTTGCGGCGCGTCACGCCGTCGTTCTGCTCTATGACGAACATCACGTTGCGACGCTTGAACGCGGGGGTGCGGATATCGACCTCGATGTTGCTGTATTTCGACGGCTTGCGGTCGAGCACTGCGGGCGACGAAGCGTGCCGCGCCTGCGGGGCGGCATCGAGCGAAGGACCCGCGGGCGGTATCATGCCGCCTGCGACGACCGTATCGTCGTCCTCGTCGTCATCCAGCGGCTTTATGTCGATCGGAACGGGCTGCGCGAAAGGCGACGCGGGACGCACTATGGGCTCGTCGTCCTCGAACCCCGTGGCGACCACCACCACCTCCAGCACGTTTTCGGCCATCGTCTTGGAACTTGCGCCCCATATGAGGTTGGCGCGGTGCTCCACGCCATCCTCGTCCTTGTAGCTGGCGTAGCTCTGGATGTAGTTGAGTATCTCCATCGTCTCGTCGTAGCTGACAGTCTCTATGTCGGCCGCCGAGATGTTTATCAGTATGTTCTTGGCACCCGATATCAGGTTGCTGTCCAGCAGCGGCGAGCAGAGCGAGCGGCGTGCGGCCTCCAGCGCGCGGCCCTCGCCCTCGGCCGAGGCCACGCCCATGTGGGCGCGTCCGCTGCCGCGCATCACGCGCTCCAGATCGGCGAAGTCGACGCGTATGTAGGCGCTCTCGACGGTAATAATCTCGGCTATGCCCTTCGTGGCGGCAGCCAGAATGTCGTCGGCCTTGCGGAACGCCTGCGGAAGCGAGAGTTTACCGTACATCTCGCGGATGCTGTCGTTGTTGATTACCAGCAGCGAGTCGGCATACTTGCGCAGTTCCTCGATGCCCCTCATAGCCTGATCGATACGGGCGGGACCCTCGATGCCGAGGGGCGAGGTGACGTTGGCCACCGTGAGCAGCCCCATCTCGTGGGCCATCTTGGCTATCACTGGCGAGGCTCCCGTACCCGTGCCGCCGCCCATTCCCGCAGTGATGAACACCATGCGGGTTCCCGACGCCTCGATGTACTGCTTTATCTGGTCGAGCGACTCCATGGCCGCCTCGCGGCCGCGCTCGGGGTCGTTGCCCGCGCCCAGACCGTCCTGACCCAGACGTATCTTGTCCTTCACGGGCGAGTTGTCCATCGCCTTCTGGTCGGTGTTGCACACCAGAAAGTTCACGCCCTTGATACCCGTGTTCCACATGTGGTTGACGGCATTGCCGCCCGCACCGCCCACGCCGATCACGGTTATTATGGAAGATGCCTGCCTGGGCATCGTGAGTTCGTTCATCAAATCCTCCATCTGACTGATTCTTTAATCGTTATCACCACTCGCCGTCGCCATCGTCGTCGGGCTTCTTGAACGCGTCGTCGAAAGCCTCGCGCACCTTGCCGAATATGTTCGACAGCCATCCGCTGCCCGTCGATATGTCGTCGTCGCCCTCGTCCTCGTCTTCATACGATTTCGAAGACTTCGAGGGTTTCGAAGGCTCCGTCGCGGCGGGTTCGGGCGTCTCGGCCTTGGGCGCTGCGGCCGCAGCGGGACCTTTCGCCGCCTCGCGCGCCGCCGCTCCGTAGCGGTCGTTCACCGTGGCGGGTTCTTCGGCCGCGGCAGGTTCCTCGACCTTGACGGGTTCCTCGACGTGCAGCACGCCCACGGGACACGCTCCCGTCTGCGCACCGCGCAGCAGCAGCGACACCGCCACCGTCGATGCGGGCGACGACACCTTCTCCAGCGATTCGGTCGCCACGCCCATCTCGGCGCACGCCACGCGCACATCCTGCCCCGTCACGCGGCGGAACAGCTCGTCGACACTCTTCAGGGCCGCGCCGCCTCCCGTGAGCACGATGCCCGCCGAGAGCTTCTTGCCGAAGCCCGCGTCGCGTATCTCGTTCCACACATACTCCGCTATGTCGGTCATGCGCGCCTCGATGACCGCCGCCAGATTGAGGCGCAGTATCGATTTGAGCGAACGGCTGCTGTTGCGCACCTGTATGATGTCGTCGGGGGTGAGGTCGGCCACCGCCGTACCGTAACGTTTCTTGAGCTTCTCCACCTGCTTCTCGGGGATTCCGTAGGCCCTTATGTCGGCATTCACGGCCGAGCCGCCGATGGGGATCGAGGCTATGTAGCGCAGCGCGCCGCCGTAGTAGATCGCCACGTCGGTAACGCCGCCGCCTATGTCGACCACGGCCACGCCCTCCTCCTTCTCGTCGGTCGAGACCACCGAGTCGGCCATGACGGCCGCATTGGCGAACATGCCGCGTATCCTTATGCCCGCATCGAGAAAGACGCGGCGCAGGCGGTCCTTGGCCATGTGCTCGCAGAGGATGAAGTTGTAGGTCGACGAGAGCTGTTTGCTGTAACAGCCCACGGGATTCTTCATTTCGGCGCCCGCGTCGCCCTTGTAGCTCAGGGGGAAGAGGTCCATTATCACCTCGCCGTCGGCCGCCTTCACGTTGCGCATGCGCTCCATCAGGGCGTTCACGTCACGCTGCGAGATGCAGTTCTCCACATCCTCGACGAATACGTGGTCGGTGTAGCGCGCGCAGCGCACGAATTTGCCCGAGATGCCGACGTAGGCGTCGGTGATGGCTATGCGGGCCTCCTGCTCGGCCCTCTCGCGGGCGCGGCGCAAGGCCCACCCCACCGATTTGCTGTTATCCACCAAACCGGCCGACACTCCGTCGGTAGGCTCCGAAACGACGGTCACTACTTCGAGCACGCCCCCTTCGCCCGGCGATCCGACGGCGACCACCACTTCCGATGATCCCACGTCCACCGCCACGATGTAACTTCTGTTATCCACTGCTATCCTCGTTTTATTTATTTTTCTTCTGTTGCATTGCGATTCCCCGCATAAAGTCAAAACGCATGCCGCGACGCGCTCCGAGCGACTCATTTGGTGCACACCACCTGCCCCTTGTACTTCACCGATATGGTGCGGAAATTCTCCCAGCCTATGTTGCGCAGGCCGTTTTCGTAGAAAGCGAGCAGCCGCTCCAGCTTCTCGTCCACATCGTCGAGCGACCCGAGCAGCACCGTATGGTCGCCCGCGCGGGGCACGAACTCTATTTCGGGATCGCCGCTGCTCATGGTCGAGACCACGATCTGCACCACCTCAGCGCGCCAGAAAGAGTCATCCTCGATATAATTTACAAAGTTAATGAGTTTAAGGAAATCTTCATATCTTTTGCGCAACTTTTTTTGATTCTCGCGCTCGGCGTCCTGACGCGCCGTCACGGCGTCGATCTTGCGCTCTATTTCGCGCCTGCGGTAACGGTAGTCGCGCCGCAGGTCGGCCTTGCGCGCACGCAGTGCCGCCACGCGTTCGTCGAAATGGTCGTGACTCTCGAAAAGGCCCTTCTTTATGCGCATGCGGCGCACGCTGCGCAGCGAATCCTCCACGGCCTTGTCCGATTGGAAAAGAGGAACTTTTTCGTACTGCATCTCCACTATCCGCGCCTCCGATTCGGCTATGCGCGCGGCGATGTGGTCCTCCACCCTGCCCACGTACTTGGGCGGCACGGGCGGGGCGTAGCGACCCGTCACCACGGGGACGTACACCGACCCCGACCGCGGCGCGGGAAAGACGAATCCGTCGGCCGTCACGTAGCAGTCGTAGCCGTCGACCAGCAGGCGCATGATCGGCCGCCGCTGGCTCACCTCCACCCTCAACTCGCCGTCGTAGGTGACGTATGCGTTCACGCGGTCCACGAAACCGTTGCGCCTTATGACCTGCTCTATGCCCGCCAGATCGACCTCGGCGACGGGAACGCCCACGGTGGCTATCTTGCCGCCCGCGATCCATCGGCGCACGGCGTCGCCCGACACCAGCGTCTCGTCGCGCAGGCTGTCCACGATGTCGACGGTGAGCTTGTGCACCTTCGTCTCGGCGCGATGATGCGCCGCGCGGCGGTCGAACACCACCACGAACACCGCGACGAAGATCCACAGCAGGATCATCACAGCTATTTTAATCGTCCTGTGCATAATTGTCTTTTCGCGTCCGCGCCGCCTGCCGCGGGCGAACGGCTCTCTTTACGCCTTTCGTTCCAGCACGCGTGCCACCTCGGCGCAGCAGGCGTCGATATTGCCCGCGCCGAAGGTCACCACCACGTCGGTCACGGCCTCGCCCAGACGCCGCGCCAGTTCCTCGCGCCCGCACATGCCGCACGGCACCGTCACCCGATCGGCTATCATCTGCGACGTGACGCCCTCGATCGGCTCCTCGCGGGCGGGATATATGGGCAGCAGCACCACCTCGTCGGCCTGCGACAGCGCCGCCGCGAACTCCTTGTGGAAATCGCGCGTGCGGGTGTAGAGGTGCGGCTGGAACACCGCCGTCAGCTTACGTTCGGGGAACATGCCGCGCACCGAGGCGATGGCGGCCTCCAGTTCCTCGGGATGGTGGGCGTAGTCGTCCATATAGACCTGCCGCGGGGTGTTGACATAAAATTCGAAACGGCGCTTCACGCCCGCGAACTCCGCCAGCCCCTTGCGCAGCAGATCGTGGTCGAGCCTCTCGCCGCGAGCCTCGGCCGCGCACCACAGGGCCGCGACGGCCGCCACCGAATTCTCGACGTTGATCCACCCGGGAATGCCCGTCCGACACCCCTCGATACGTCCCGAGGGGGTCATTATGTCGTACTCGTAATATCCGCCGCCGCAGGGTCTTACGTCGGCGGCATAGAAGTCGCACGGGGTGTCGTAGCTGTAACGCCACACGTGCACGCCCTCGGCGGGCAGGGCGATGTCGACGCCTCGCTTCAGTATCAGGTGGCCGCCGCGCTTCACCAGTCCCGCGAACTGCCCGAACGCCTCGACCACGGCTTCGGGGGTGCCGTAAATATCCAGATGGTCGGCCGACACGGCCGTTATCACCGCCACGTCGGGACGCAGGCGCAGGAACGAACGGTCGAACTCGTCGGCCTCCACAGCCAGACGTTCGCCCGCACCGAGCACCAGATTGCCGTCGAAATTCTTCGATATGCCCCCGAGGAATGCACTACCGCCGCCCGTCACGGTACGGTTGAGCCACGCTATGAGGGTCGACGTGGTGGTCTTGCCGTGGGTGCCCGCCACCGCCATCACGTATTTGTTCTCCGACAGATGGCCAAGCATCTGCGACCGCTTCTCCACCACGAAGCCGCCCTCGCGGAAAAAGCGCATCTGCGGGTGGTCGTGCGGCACGGCGGGGGTGTATACCGCCATCGTCGTGGCGGGGTCGCGGAATGCGGCGGGGATGTGCTCCGCGCCGTCGTCGTATGTCACCGTCGCGCCCTCGCGTTCGAGCGCCTCGGTCAGCGCCGTCACCGTGCGGTCGTAGCCCGCCACCGCCACGCCTTCGTGCAGGAAATAGCGCGCCAGCGCGCTCATGCCTATGCCTCCTATTCCGAGGAAATATATGTTCTTATATGCCATTTTTTCTATTGTTTTATTTTGTAATGCCCATCGGGCATTACTATCTTCGGCGGCTCGCACCTTCGGTGCGCCCCCCAGCCGCCGAAGATATATCGCACCCGATTTCCAAAACCTTACCACTCCTTCTCGATCTGCCGCACCACCCTGTCGGCCGCGTCGCGAATCCCCAGCGCGGAGATATTGCGCGCCAGATCGGCCAGACGGCCCTTGTCGGCCAGCAGCTCCAGCGCACGGTCCATGCCGCACCTCACAGCCTCGGCGTCGCGCACCATCACGGCGGCACCCTTGTCGACCAGCGCCTCGGCGTTGCGCGTCTGGTGATCCTCGGCCACGTTGGGCGAGGGGACGAAGATCGTGGGCTTGCCCACCAGACACAGCTCCGACACGGTGCAGGCGCCGCTGCGCGACACCACCAGATCGGCCGCGTCGTAGGCCAGATCCATCCGCTCGATGAAGGCCATCTGACGGATGTTGCCCGCGGGGTGCTCGTCCAGGAACGCGCGCATTTCGGCCTCGTAATACTTGCCCGTCTGCCACAGCACCTGAACGGGCGCGTCGCCGTCGAGGCGGGCTATCCAGCCCTTCATCATCTCGTTGAGCGACCGCGTGCCCAGCGAACCGCCCACCACCAGCACCACGGGCAGGTCGGCGCGCAGGCCGTAGAACTCCAATGCCTCGGCGCTCTTCTCCCGAGCAGCCGCCGCGAACGTCCCGCGCAGCGGGTTGCCCGTCATCACTATGCGGTCGGCGGGAAAGAACCTCTCCATGCCGTCGTAGGCCACGCATATGCGCCGCGCGCCGCGCGCCAGAATCTTGTTCGTGACGCCCGCATAGGAATTCTGCTCCTGAATTATGGTCGGCACGCCCATGCGCTGCGCCGCCCACAGCACGGGCGCGCTGGCATAGCCTCCGAAGCCCACCGCCACGTCGGCCGAGAAGTCGCGGATCACCCGCCGCGCCATCGAGATGCTGCGCAGCACCTTCCAGGGCACCAGCAGATTCCTGATTTCAAGACGCCGCTGCAAGCCCGCTATCGGCAGGCCCGCTATGTCGTACCCCAGAGCGGGTATCTTCTCCATCTCCATCTTGCCCTCCGCTCCCACGAAAAGCAACTCCACCTTATCGCCCCACTTGCGTCGCAGGGCCTCGGCCACGGCCACGGCGGGATAGATGTGCCCTCCCGTGCCGCCGCCCGACAATATCACTCTCTTCATTGGTTCGTCTTTTTCTTTCGGCGGGCCGCCAGCAACGCCTCGCCGCCCACGGCCACGACGCCGAGGCACAGCCACAGCGCCAACCGATCGGTCGTAATTCCCAGCGTCACGAACAGCAGGAACAACGCCGCGTAATTCATTGTTTCATTCTTCATCGATCCGTCTCCTTTTCACCGCCCCCATCCCTCGCGGTCGAGCGAGCGGTAGTTTATGGCCTCCGATATGTGCGCCGCCGCTATGTCGGCCGCGCCGTCCAGATCGGCTATCGTACGCGCCACCTTTATTATACGGTCGTAGGCCCGCGCCGAGAGTCCCAGCCGCACCATGGCCCGATCAAGCAGTCCGCGCGCCTCGGCCGACAGCGGGCAGAAGCGGCGCAGCATCGACGACGACATCATCGTGTTGGTGTGTATGCCCGTGCCCGCGAAACGCCGCGCCTGCACCTCGCGTGCCGCCTCCACGCGGCGGCGTATCTCGCGGCTACTCTCCGCAGGGGTGTCCGACGACATCTCCTCGCGCGACACGGGCACGATCTCCACATGCAGGTCGATGCGGTCCATGAGCGGTCCCGAGATGCGCCCCATGTAACGCTGCACCGCGGCCGACGAGCACGTACACTCCTTGTCGGGGTGGTTGTGGTAGCCGCACGGGCAGGGGTTCATCGAGGCTATGAGCGCGAAGTTGGCGGGATAGTCCACCGCGTAGCGCGCCCGCGATATGGCTATGCGCTTATCCTCCAACGGCTGCCTCAACACCTCCAGCACCCCGCGTCCGAACTCGGGCAGCTCGTCGAGAAACAGCACCCCGTTGTGCGCCAGCGACACTTCGCCCGGGCGGGGATTCTGCCCGCCGCCGATCAACGCCACGGGCGAGGCCAGATGGTGCGGCGCGCGGAACGGACGTCGCGTCATCAGTCCGCGGCATGCGCCCAGACTGCCCGCCACGGAGTGTATCTTGGTGGTCTCCAGCGCCTCGTCGACGGTCATGGGCGGCATGATGGTGGGCATGCGCCGCGCCAGCATGGTCTTGCCCGACCCGGGAGGGCCTATCATTATCACGTTATGGCCGCCCGCCGCCGCGATCTCCAGCGCGCGTTTGGCGAATGCCTGCCCCTTCACGTCGGCGAAATCCTCGGCATAAGGCTCCGCATCGTCCTCCGCAGCCACGCCGCACGGCTCGGGCTCGATCGTCTTCTCGCCGCACAGCGACGCCGCCACATCGGCGAGCGTATCCACCGCCAGGGTGTCGATACCCTCCACCACGGCCGCCTCGGCGGCATTCTCGCGCGGGACGTATATACGTCGCAGACCCTTGGCTCGCGCCTCGGCCGCCACGGGAAGCACGCCTCTTACGCCGCGCACCCCGCCGTCGAGCGACAGCTCGCCCACGAAGGCCGAATCGGCAAGCCGATCGGAGGGGATCTGCTCCGTGGCGGCCAGAATCGCCACCGCTATGGGCAGGTCGAACCCCGAGCCCTCCTTGCGTAGGTCGGCGGGAGCCAGATTCACCACGCACTTGCGCGCCGTCATGCGGAACCCCGAGTTCTCGAAGGCCGAGCGTATGCGCTGCTCGCTCTCGCGCACGGCATTGTCGGGCAGGCCGACCAGAAAGAGTCCCAGCCCGCCGCCCGTGACGCTCACCTCCACCGTGACCTCCACGGCCCCGATGCCCGCCACTGCACCCGTATGCGTGCGAATTACCATTATTATCTACCTAATATAACTGCGGCCCGTCGAAACATCCCGCGAATCCGCCCGACACCTCCGCATCCATATCGACGAAACGCGCCTGATCCTTCAAAAAGCGCAACTTCACGTCGGTCACCGCGCCGTTACGGTGCTTGGCCAGAATGATCTCGGCCATGCCCGCCGTCGGCATGCCGTTCTCGTCGGTGTTTATGCCGTAATACTCGGGACGGTGGATAAGAATCACAGTGTCGGCATTCTGCTCAATAGAACCCGAACCACATAAGTCTGAAAGTTGAGGACGTCTCGATCCGCCACGCATCTCGACAGATCTATTCAACTGCGACAGCACAATGACCGACACATCCAACTCTCGGGCAACAGCCTTGAGGGTTCGCGAGATACAATCAATCTCCTGCTCACGGTTGCCATTCGAACTCTGATTGCCGGTCATCAATTGCAGATAGTCAATCACGAAAACTTTCACGCCGTACTTCTCTTTCAGCAAACGCGCTCTCGAACAAAACTCCGATACGGACAGTGCCGGAGTATCATCGATATACAACGGAGCATACTCAATATATGAGATAGTCTCATTTATGCAACGCCACTGCTCGGGCGTCAGGCGGCCACTCTTAATATCGGTACTGTTGAGGCCCGTATCGGCCACTAAGAGTCGCATCATGAGCTGCGCCGACGACATCTCGAGCGAGAAAAACGCCACGGGCACCCCGAGGTCGAAAGCCATGTTGCACACCATCGACAGCACGAAAGCCGTCTTACCCATCGACGGACGCGCCGCTATGATGATAAGGTTGGAAGGCTGCCAGCCCGATGTTATACGGTCTATATCTTTGAACCCTGAAGGCACGCCGCTAAACGCGCCAGTGTTCTTGCTCGCCGCCTCGATCTGCGCCACCACCTCAGTTATAATATCTTTTGCACTTCTAACCGATTCGATGCGGCCGTCTACCGCCAAACTCATAGAATGCTTTTCTGAAATAGTCTTTTTATTCATTATAATAATTGTAGTTTATCATCCCCAATATATTGCTATTTTTATACTGTTCGCCACCCTTTAGAACGGCACCTCGTCCGACAACGGCGCCTGCTTGTCGATGTTGAGCGGTCCCTGGTCCAGCCCGAACTCGCCGCCCATCGACGACCCGAGGCCTCCCGCGAATCCGCCCGACACCTCCGCATCGCCGTAGCCGCCCTGCGGGGCGTTCATGCCGCTCGACACCTGACTGTAACCGCCACCGCCGCCCATCGGATCGGCCGCCGTGGAGTTCTCGTCCACATCCATGTCGGCGAAACGCGCCTGATCTTTCAAAAAGCGCAGCTTCACGTCGGTCACCGTACCGTTACGGTGCTTGGCCAGAATGATCTCGGCCATGCCCGCCGTCGGCATGCCGTTCTCGTCGGTGTTTATGCCGTAATACTCGGGACGGTGGATGAACGCCACGATGTCGGCATCCTGCTCGATGGCTCCCGACTCTCGCAGGTCCGAGAGCTGCGGGCGTTTCGAGCCGCCGCGCGTCTCGGTCGATCGGTTCAGCTGCGACAGCGCTATGATGGGCACGTTCAGCTCCTTGGCTATGGCCTTGAGCGTTCGCGAGATGAACGCCACCTCCTGCTCGCGGTTGCCCTTCGAGTCCTGGTTGCCCGTCATGAGCTGCAAGTAGTCTATCACGATGATCTTTATGTCGTGGTGTATCTTCAGCCGCCGCGCCTTCGAGCGGAACTCGAATACCGACAGCGCGGGCGTATCGTCGATGTAGAGCGGAGCCGCGCCGAGGGGCTTGGTCGCGCTCTCCAGATGGCGCCACTGCTCGGGTGTCAGGCGGCCGCTCTTGATATCGGTACTGCTGAGGCCCGTCTCGGCCACTATGAGTCGCATCATGAGCTGCACCGACGACATTTCGAGCGAGAAAAACGCCACGGCCGCCTCGTGGTCGATGGCCATGTTGCGCGCCATCGACAGCACGAAAGCCGTCTTACCCATCGACGGACGCGCCGCTATGATGATAAGATCGGAGAGCTGCCATCCCAGCGTCACGCGGTCGATGGCCATGAAGCCCGACGGCACGCCGTTGAACGCGCTGGTGTTCTTGCTCGCCTCCTCGATCTGCGCCAGCGCCTTGGCCAGAATATCCTTGGCGTTCTGCACCGAACGCTTCACGTGGCCCTCGGCCACCTTGAATATCTCGCTCTCGGCGAACCCTATGAGGTCGGTCACGTCCTGATCCTCGTCGTAGGAGCGGCGCTGTATCTCGGTGGCGGAGCGTATCAGCTCGCGCTGCACGTATTTCTGCGCTATGATCTTGGCATGGAACTCCACGTTGGCCGCCGAACCCACCTTCTGCGTAAGCTGCGCCAGATAGGCCGCGCCACCCACCTTCTTCAGCTCCTTGCGCACCTTCAGGCGCTCGGTGACGGTGTAGAGGTCGATAGGTTTCAGCTCGGCCGACAGCGACTCGATGGCCTTGTAGATCAGGCGGTGTTCCTCGGTGTAGAAGGCCTCGGCGGTGATGTACTCCTGCACGGCGATGATGCTGTCGTGCTCCAGCATGAGCGCGCCCAGCACCGCTTCCTCCAGCTCAAGGGCCTGGGGAGGCACGGTCCCCGCGACGGGGATGTCGGTCATTTTATCGTAAGCGGCTCTGTTCGAGGCCGACGGAGTGAAATCTCTTGCCATAAAAAAGGGTATGGTTTTTCAAATTTCAAAATTAGACATTTTCGAACAAAACACAACACCTTTAGCCCGAAAATAGGAAGTCGGGAATCATATATTTCCATATCCCGCGCCGATCTTTTGCGGATCGCAGGAGCCGCGGGCCGCAGCTGCGCATAACGCGCGGGCCCTGCCGCAGCGAAACGTCCCCGCCGAACTCGTTCGGCAGGGACGCACATACGTTCGCAGACCCGCGGGCCAATACCGCAAAGCCGCGGCAGGGGTCTTACTCCAGCAGACGGCGGTAGAGCTCCACCTCGGCGGGGTCGCCCATAGCCTTGCCCTTCACGTCCGAGAGCTTCACGCACTTGCGTATCTGCTGCTTGTCGTTCATGCGGCAGGTGGAGAGCTTCATCACGATGTTGCAGGGGGCGTAGCCCGTGTCGTTGGTGATGTTGGTGCCTATGCCGAACGAGCAGCGTATGCGCCCCTCGCACGCGCGCTTGATCTCGGCCGCACGGGGGAAGTCGAGCGAGTCGCTGAATATGATGGTCTTGGTCATGGGGTCGATGCCCAACTCGCGGTAACGCGCTATGGCTATGTCGATGAAGTGCATCGGGTCGCCCGAGTCCTGCCTTACGCCGTCGAAGAGCGAGGCGTGCTTCTTCGAGAAGTTCTTGAAGAAGACCTCCGACCCGAAGCTGTCGGTGAGCGCTATGCCCAGATAGCCGTCGTAGACCTTCACCCATTCCTCCATGGCCAGGTAGTTGGCCTGACGCGGACCGCCGTTCACGGCCGCTATGAACATGGGCAGCTCGTGGGGATAGGTGCCTATCATCTTCATCCCGAGCTTCATGGCCAGATAGCAGTTCGACGTGCCCGCGCAATGCTTCGCCTCGGCGCGGATGTATTTCATGACGGCCTCGTGCACCTCGAACGAGAAGCGGCGGCGCGTGCCGAAGTCGGAGAAGAGCAGCCCCTCGCGGTTCGACAGCTCGATCTTGGCGCGCAGGCGGCCGATGACATTATCCATGTCGACGCGATTGCCGCTGTTGCGCAGCGCCGACACGATCGAGAGTATGGGTATCTCGTAGAGCGTCACCTTGTACATGAAATCCGACGCCTCGATGTGCAGGTGCCGTTCGTCGTCGAGCCACACCTTTATGCGCGAAGGGTCGAAGCGGAACCCGCGCAGCCACTCGAAATAGTTCTGCGGGATGAAGCGGCAGTTTCCCACAATGTAGGCGAACTCGTCGTCGCCCAACGCGAGATGCGACAGCTCGTCGAACGCCTCGCGCAGACGGGCCACGAATGCGTCGTCGTATTCGGTCAGGTCGCGGTCGCGGAAGCTGAAAGTACCCTCGGCCTGCGGAAAGGCCTTGAAATAGGCATACGAAGTGGTGAACTTGTAAAGGTCGGTGTCGAGAACAGATTGGATTATCATGATTAAAATGTGTTTTTATAATTTCAAATCAGTCCGTCCCGCTTCAGGCGGGACTATCTTCGGCGGCTCGCACCTTCGGTGCGCCCCCCCAGCCGCCGAAGATAAACTTTCAAGGCGTATACGGCGCGGCGTCGAGCCACCTAAAAAATCATCTCCTGCCCAGATCGCGTTTCAGCTCGTCGTAGAGCATGCGTATGGCATACGCCGACGCACGTCCGATCACCTGACCGCGGTCGGTACCCGAGTCGCGCATCACGCTCACCGTGCGGTGCGGGGTGGCCACGGCGAACCACACCGTGCCGACGGGTTTTTCGGGCGACCCGCCCCCGGGACCCGCTATGCCCGTGGTGGCCACGGCGTAATCGGCCCCCGACACGCGACGCACCCCCTCGGCCATCTGACGCACCACGGTCTCGCTCACCGCGCCGCAGCGCATTATGTCGTCGTAGTTCACGCCCAGCACGTCGCGCTTGGCCTCGTTGCTGTAAGTCACGGCCCCCAGCAGGAAATAGGTCGAGGCACCCGCCATGGCGGTGAAGCGCGAGGCTATGGCACCACCCGTGCAGCTCTCGGCCGCGGCCAGCGTCAGGCCGTTGGCGCAGAGAAGATCGTGCACTAAAGCCTGCACCGAGGCATCCTCGAAACCAACTATGTTGTCGGGGATCAAGGCGTAAAGCTCGGCGAAAAGCCCGTCTATTTGCGCACGCACCGCCTCGGCGTCGTCGACGTCGTATGCCGACAGACGCAGGCGCACCACGTTGGGCGAGGGCAGATAGGCCAGCTTGATGTCGTGCGGCAGGGCATCCTCCCACTCGGCTATGCGGGCGGCGAGCATCGACTCGGCCATGCCCGACGTGATCATGGTGCGGTGGACGTTGGCATGCGGCGCGAAGCGGCTCCTCAGGCGCGGCATCACCTCGTCCTCCATCAGGTGCTCCATCTCGAACGGCACACCCGGCAGCGACACGGCCACGCTTCCGTTCGCAGCCTCGAACCACATGCCCGGGGCCGTGCCGTGACGGTTGAACAGCACCGTGCAGCACTCGGGCACCAGCGCCTGCGAGCGGTTCAGGTCGTTGAACTCTATCCCGCGGCGGGCCAGCATGGCGCGCACGTGGTCGGCCACGGCGGCATCCTCCCTCAACTCCGACCCGAACATGCGGGCGAGCGTGAGTTTGGTGATGTCGTCCTTCGTGGGGCCCAGACCGCCCGTGAGGATCACCACCTGCGTGCGGGCGAGCGCGTCGCGCACCGCCGATTCTATCCTCTGCGCATCGTCGCCGACCGACAGTCGCTCGTCGACCGAGATGCCCGCCTCGTTCAGACGTTTGGCTATGCTCGCCGAATTGGTGTCGACGATCTGCCCTATCAGGATCTCGTCGCCTATGGTAATAATCGTTGCCTTTATCATCTCTCCGTTTCGTTTGAGTCGTTTTCGGGTGCGGCCGTCTCGGTCGGCTGCGTGCGCTCCGCCGCCCTGCGCATCTCCATCTTGCGGATACGCTCGTTGAGCCCCGCGCGCATGTCGCGCAGCGACTTTCCGCCGCCGTAAATGAATTCGGTGCACATCTGCACCAGCGTGGCTCCCGCCTCCAGCATGGCCAGAGCATCGTCGGGAGTCGATATTCCGCCGCAGCCGATTATGGGATAGGCGCCGTGCGAGCGATCATGTATGCGGCGCACGATCTGCAACGCGCGCTCGCGGAGCGGCCGCCCGCACAAAGCCCCCGCCGTGCGGCCCAGCGAGTGCATCACCGACAGCGAGTTTTCCAGTCCGTAGCGGCCCGTGGTGCCGCCGCAGGCCACCATGCCGTCGACGGGAGTGTCGATCATTATGTCTATCGCCGTGTCGATCTGCTCGTCCGTGAGGTCGGGCGATATCTTCAGCAGGATGGGACAGTAGCGGTTCTGGCCGCGGCGGAACTCGAACAAAGGCTCCACGATGGCCATGATCCGCTCGCGGTCGGCGGGCACATACTGTTCGGAGGTGAAGTTGTCGCACAGATTCACCGTAAAGTAATCGGCATACTGGTAGAGCGCGCGGAACGAACGCAGATAGTCCGCGGGCGCCTCGTCGGGCGGCGTGGACGCGTTCTTGGCCAGATTGCACCCCACCACCGCCGAGCCGCGGCGGCGTTTCAGGTTCCCGATCACCCGATCCACCCCCGCGCTCTCGATGGCGGCACGGCACAGCAGCGCCCGATCGCCCGCCAGGCGGAACAGATAGGGATGGGGCGACCCGCCCTGGGGCCGCGGCGTGACCGAGCCCACCTCGACGAATCCGAATCCCGCGGCATCGAGCGCGTCGATCAGCGCGCCGTCGCGGTCGTATCCCGCAGCGATACCCACGGGCGACGAGAATTTCATGCCGAACACCTCGCGTTCGAGCTTTGCGGCGGGTACGGAATAGAGCCTCCGCAAGATATATCGGCCCGCAGGCACGGCGGCCAGAAGCCGCATGCGCCAAACGGACATGCGCAGAGCGAAATCGGCACCGCCGAAACGGTCCGAGAGTTTCAACAGGGATTCCATCATAATAGCCACGGATATCGGCCTCACGCCCGCCGAAGCGCTGCGTGCGGCACTTACCTTGCCGCAAATGTAGCAAATAAAACGCAATTATGTTTTCTTTAATATACCTTGTTCGGAGCGTAGCGACCTAAGTCCCCTCCTAAGGAGGGGATTTAGGGGAGGGTCAAATCTGTAAACGCGGCCGCGGGCCGCGGGCGGACGGCCGTCGGATTCGATTTTGTGACAGTGAAATCTCGGTACATTGAGATATATAATTGCTATGTTTTAAGGACTACGTTATTCGGTCCCGAGAGACCTTTTATGTCGCCCGACTGTTCGCGGCATGAGGCATATCGCCAGGGGGGGGGTGCTGTTCGCCGACGGCGGAGGACGAAACGAGCCTCGGCGAGTTGCAGTCCGCCGCAGTGGGCGGCGAACTGCGCGGCTCAAAGAGCCGCAAACATCGTTAATAGAAAAGTTCTCGGGCCGTGGCCTGCGGGGACCGCATGCGAACGCAAAGTGAGTTGCGGGCCTCCGCGGGGCAGAGGCTGCGGCCCGCACGACTCTGCGAGTCGCATTCTCTCAATTATTTTTCATACGTTACCTTTTGTGCGGACAAAAGGTAACCTAAAAACCGCCGCGGTGAAACGATTTCGGGGCCAGCCTTGCGCCTACGCTGAATCGGATGCCTGCGGCACTTTTGAAGCAATCAAAAGATTTCCGATTCTTAACGCTCCGTCGCCGCGGCCGCCCTTCGTCCGAAATCGCTTCTGCCGCGGGATAGGCTGACGCGTGTGTAACACCCGAACAACTGCGCCGTGAAGCGGCGTTATCTTCGGCGGCTCGCACCTTTGGTGCGACCCCCGCAGCCGCCGAAGATAAATACCACACGAACCCTCATCGGCGAACAGCAAACACCAAAATCGAAAATGCAGTCCGCAGGACTGCGCGGGCCGCAGCCTCGCCCCTGCGGAGGCCCGCTATTCGCGTCCGCTCATTCACGCGGCCCCCGCAGGCTGCTGCCCGAGTGCCACCCGCATTCCTGCCGCCATGGACAAACAACAAATCAAAAGCCGAAAACAGCCTCAACAAAACACACCCCCGAAAGGCCGTACCTTTCGGGGGTGTGCATGCTTTGCCGATCCGATTATTCGGCGGCGGGAGCCTCGGCAGCCTCAGTTTCGGCAGAAGCGGCGGGAGCCGCAGCCTC
>CAUHCL010000013.1 GCA_959604655.1 uncultured Alistipes sp.
GATGGAGGCTGCACGATTAAAAATTGATTGTGTAGTTTAGGATTTTAAAAAATTATAAAAAATCCCCACACCCGAAATTGGACGCTTTGTAGCATTAATTGGACCATTAAGACATAATATGACAGGTCGAAATACTTTGCCGCAAAATATTTCGTTTGGAGCCGCACATAAAAAAAAGCCGCCCGATAAACTCGGGCGGCCGCATGTCGACCAATCGACACCGAAACCACACGTCGCCGACTATTCGGCGGCGATCATCGGCACTATCAATTTTTCCGACACCTCCACGCGATAGCGGCCCTTGCCGCCCGCGCGGTCGCGGCGGAATCGCACGGGTGCGATCAACGTCTGACGCGACTGCACGCGGCTGCCGTCGTAATGCGCATGGTAGACCATATAGAGGTCGCCGCGCCTCGTGCGCAGCAACGCATGGTGCCCCGTGCCGACATACCCGCAATGGCGGTGCAACACGGGATTTCCCTCGCAGCGCTCATAGGGTCCCATAGGATTGTCGGCCACGGCCACGCCTACGGCATAGTCGCGGCTGCGGTAGTCGTTGCAGCTGTACGTCAGATAATAAAGCCCCTTGTGCTTCACCACGAGCGGTCCCTCGGCCACGCGGCCCATACGCTGTTCCCACGTACCCTCCTCGGCATCGATCAGGCGGCGCGCCGTCTCCAATCGCACCTCGCGGAGATCGGGCGTCATCTCGGCCACCCACACCACGTTGCCGCGGGTGAAACGCACCCAGAACATGTAGGCCCGACCGTCGTCGTCCACGAAGATCGACGAGTCGATACCCTTCTCGTCCAGATAGGGACGCTTCTCGCGCTGCACGAACGGCCCGCACGGAGAGTCCGACTCGGCATAGCAGATATGTTCCTCGGCGCTGTACGTCATAATGTAACGGTCGCCGATCCTGTACACCTCGGGGGCCCAGAACCACTTCTCGCCCCACACGTCGTTCTTGTGCAGCGCCAAAGCGTTCGCGGCATTGCCGCATCGGCCGCTCCACTGCTTCAGATCGCGCGAACGGTAGACCACGATGCCGTCGTCGGCATGCGTGCCGTAGATGTAGAACCAGCCGTCATCCTCCAGAATGAACGGATCGGCCAGCATAAGCTGCCCCTCGCGCGCCCGCACTCCGCTCTCGGTGCCCTCCTGCGCATACGCTCCGCAAAGGCCGAGCGCCGACAGCAACAATATAAAAATTCGTTTCATAACTCTTTATGTCTATTGCGGATCACGAAGCCGCAAATCCGACAGATAATGAATGTTTTCAGATGTTATCCGCATTGGGCCCGTAAACGAGTCGTAGCCTGCGGAGCGAGCGAACAGCGAGCCTCCGCGGGGCGAGGCTACGGCTCGCGCGGCTCTGACGAGCCGCAAATCGGATAGTCCGATGTTTTTCAATACACATGCACGCTCACGCCCTGCGCCGAAGGCAGGTAGTTGATGCCGTACCAGCACATTTGCAGCATGAGGAACGAGAACAGGATCAACGCGAAGGCCCAATGGTAATCGTCGCGCCGCTGCGCCCGCAGATGCAGATAGAGCAGATACCCGAGCCATGTGGCCGCGGCCCACGTCTCCTTGGGGTCCCACGTCCAGTAGTCGCCCCACGCCTCCTTGGCCCACAGGGCCCCCATCGCCATGCCCAGCGACAGAAACGCCCAGCCTATGCGCACCAGATTGTCGCACAGCCCCATCTCCTCGTCCGACGGCTCGCGGCGCGACGAACGCAGCCACAAATACACGGCGAAGAGCGCCACGGCTCCCATCAGCGCGTAGGCGAACATGTAGACTATCACGTGAGGCACGAACCACACGCTCTGCAACGCGGGCATCAGCGACTTGTTGTGTATCTCGGGCTTAAAAAGGTTTATGCAGACGAACACCACCGACATCACGCAGCCGAACGAGAGTATCCACTTGTAGCGCCACCGCACATACACGGCCACGCCCGCCAGCGAGAGAAAGAACGAGTACCACAGACGCGTCTCGCCCATGGTCCGCATCGGCGGCCGCTCCAGCGCCACCCACAGCCCCGCTATGAATGTCATGAATATCGCCGACCCAAGCAGCGAAACCGTCGCCGCGGGCCACACCCTGCGGCTGCGAAAAGCCATCGCGGCGCCCGCTACCCAGCAGACGGCGGCCGCGGCGGCATACCATATCAATTGCTCCCAACTCATCGTACAGCCTCCTTTCCTTTTCCGCGTGCAGCCTTCGCCATGCGTCGGCCGCCCGCCGTAGCGAACGTCACCACTCCCGCAGCCAGCATGAGCCACAGCGCCGCATGAGCTATCACATACCACGGATCGCGCACGCACTCCAGTACGCTGATCGCGCTCCAGCGTCCGCGCGCCGTGTCGTACCCCACCTGATATATGCGCCACGAACCCAGGCGCGCGGGGCTGTTGACCTCCACGTCGCAGTTCTCGCGCCGCCCCTCGGCGTCGGTCACCGTGATCCTCGACAGATAGCGCTTCGCCTCCCGCCGCGGCATCGCGACGGCATACCCGCCGTCCAGAAGCAGATACGACGGCTCGAAAATATGGCTTCCGCAACTCACCCAGCCTTCGATGCGCTTGCCCGAAGCCATGTTCTCGGCCGTGACGTACACCGCAGGCGCGGCACCCACATGCTTCATCGGGCGGTACTCATCGTCGTCGGGCATGCGGCCCGCCATATCGATGCTGCGCTCGGCGCGTATTCTCCAGCCGTCGATCTCGGCTTCGGCGCCCTCCGTCTCCACCGAGAGGAAATCGCGCGACGAGGTCTCCGACCGCGTGTCGAGCAGATATAGCTTGGGCGGATACTCGTCCATGCGAAATTCGCGCAGCGTGACGGCGAACGGCAATTCGGTCTCGGCGCCGCGTCCGTCCGTCCCCACGTTCACGGGTCGGTCGAGCGGCGCGGTTATGCTCACGCGCTCCTTGTCGGCGCCTCCGAAGACGCCCGTCACCAGCAGCGCGAACATCCCCGCATGCGACAGCACGGCCGCCACCCTGCGGCGGCGTATGTGCATTATGTCGTCTATCACGGTCAGCCCCACGGTCGTCATGAAGTAGAACAGCAGCAGATTGAACTGCCACGACGAGGTCATGCGCGAGAAGCCCAACGCCCCCGCTATGCCTCCCGTCTCGGGATCCTGACGCGTGAGGCCGAAAACGATGGTCATGATGACCATCGAGGCCAGCGACGACACGCATGCGTAACGGTCCCACAGCGGCCCGAGGCAGCGCCACTTGTCCGACTGCACGCGGAGCACCACCAGCACGTAGAGATAATTCACCGCCAGGATCGCCCCCCACGGATATCGCAGAAACGAGTTGTCGATATCGCCTACCGTCATTTGCAACGTTGTGCCCACTACGAATAGTAAGGCACAACGCAGAAATGCTCGTTTATAACCCCATTGCAAGGTCATAGTCCGTTATTTTAAGGTAATAGCGGCAGCCGCGCGCCAACGCGGCCGCCTGCATACACGATGTTACGCCTTCTTCCACTGGGCGCGCAGCAGCTCCACGGCGGCGGGCACCGTCTGCTCGCGGGGACCGTCCGAACCGCACTCGAAGCTGACGTAGTAGGGATAGTTCATCTCCTTCAGCGCGCGCATTCCGTCGATGTAGTTATCCTTCTCGCCATCCTCGCCCGGCATGATGCGGCGGCCGCGGCTGGCCACGTGAACATGCTGCAAGTACTCGGGACCTGCGGCCATGAAGGCTGCGTAGTCCGACGTCTCCTCCTGCATGTGCCAAAAGTCGCCCATGCACTTCACGCCCGCGCTCTTCGAGTCGCGGCAGATGGCAGCGGCGTCGCCCACCTGACGCATGTAGTGTGCCTCGCGACGGTTCAGCGGCTCCAAAATCACGGTAGTACCGCACTTGAGGGCATACTCGCCCAGATCGTGCAGCTGCTCGCAGAGGAACTCGCGCGTCTCCAACGTGTGGGGACGGCAGGGCTTCTGACCGTTGAACGCAGGCACCATGATGACGCCCGTAGAACCCAGCTCGCCCGCTGCGGCCACGATCTCGCGCATCGTAGAGTCGAACTGCGCCTTCACTGCGGGATCCTCCGCAAGGATGAATCCGCCGAAGCCCGCGCAGATGGCCGACACCTTTATGTTACGATTCTTCAGCGCCTGCTGAATCTCGTTCACGCGCTTGGCGAGGTTGCCTCCGTGCGGCTCGAAGCCCACGATGCCCAACTTCTCCATGTAGTCGAGCTTCTCGTCGAGGCTCTTTCCCGGGGCTATGCCCTCCTGAAACGAGAGGCGAAGCTCGGCCTTGCCGCCCTTCTTGCCTTTGGGTGCGCAACCCGCCATCAACTCGATGGGTGCGGCAGAGGCTGCCACTACGGCCGCGCCTGCCAGCGAACGCTGTAAAAATTCTTTTCTATTCATAATTTTCCGATTTTGTTAAATTCATCTTCCTGCTCGTTCACGAAATCGCGAACCGCCTCGGCATCGTCCGCCGCAGGTGTCCAGGGCGCCAGATCTCGGGCGTCGATAGGGGCGAAAGGTCCCTGCTTCACCTCGAAGAGCACCGTATCGTCCTCCAGCACCGTCAGTCCGTGCCACACTCCCGCCTCGAGATCGAATCCCGCGCAGCCGCAGCAAGGTCCCGCTATGCGCCGCTCCGTCACTCGGCCCTCGTCGTCGTAGATCGTAAGGCCCGCACGTCCGCGCAACACCACGCAACTCTCGCTGCGCTCGGGCGACAGATGTCTGTGCACGGGGATGTAGCTGCCGCGGTGCATGGCGTTGAGCAATCGGTTCACCGCCTCGTCGGTCGAACGGTGGAAATTGCGGTTCATCCTCAGGCGCGGCGAACGGCGCCCTTCGGCGCACACCTCGTCCAGCATCCCGTCGTCGATAAACTCGTATTTCGCTTCTCCGTTCATATCCGCGCACTCCGCGATTCGAAAATTCGTAAACAAAAGGGGCGGAGAGGGAGTTTTACAGCTCCTGCCCCACCCCTCGTTATGGTCATGCAATCATATACCTCACCCTGCCGGCATCGTATCGGCCGACGGCCCGTCTCCGATCATCGTCATCGGGCGGCAGCATCCGCCATATATAACGACAGACTGCGTATATGAATTGCGTACGACTGCCGATTACTTACCCGGAACAGGTACGACGCACTTGTCCATATCCTGCTTGCCAAGCTCCTGCTTGAACTCGCCGAGGTAATCCAGCGGCGACTGGCTCATCTCGTCCCAAGTCACGGTACCGCCCGAATAAGCGGCCTCGCGGCCCATTACGCCTGCCAAGCATGAGATAGCGCAATCGGTAGCCTCGTCGTGAGCCTCGCCCTTGCGGATGTGGTTGACCCAATCCACGTGCTCCAGCACGTAGGCGTTGTGCTGCTTGTACTGCGCCTCGGCGGCATCCTTGTCGAACTGCCAGATAACGTTGCCTGCCAGGTCCTTGATAACGCCGTCGCTGCTCCACGAGCCCTTCGTACCCTGGATGAACTCGCTCACGTTGTTGCTGCAACCGTTGATCTGACGGCACATAGAGTGCATGTGAATGCCGTTCTCCATCTCGAAGTCTACGCTGAACATATCGTACTGGTCGCCCGTAACACGACGGTGACGCGCACCGAAGCCCGTAGCCTTAACGGGTTTCAGGCCCGACATCCAGAGGAATACGTCGATATTGTGTACATGCTGCTCCACGATATGGTCGCCCGAGAGCCACTTCCAGTTAACCCAGTCGCGGATCATCCACTCGGTGTCGCTCCAGTTGGGCTGACGGTCGCGGTACCACAGCATACCCTGATTCCAGTAAACGTTACCGCCGGTGATCTCGCCGATGTAACCCTCCTGAATCTTCTGGAATGCCTCCACGTAGGGACGCTGGTGGTGACGCTGCGTACCCGTAACCACGCTCAAGTTCTTGGCCTTGGCCTGCTTGGCGGTAGCCATTATCATGCGGTAGCCCTTGGCATCCACAGCGATGGGCTTCTCGAGGAACGAGTGAACGCCCTTATCGGTGGCGTACTGGAAATGCAGGGGACGGAACACGGGAGGCGTGGCTATAACGACCATGTCCACACCCGAGTCGATCACCTTCTTGTATGCGTCGAAGCCCACGAAGCAGTTTTCTTCGGGAACCTCCTGGTTGTGATCCTTCTTCAGATACTCGCGAAGGCCGTTCAGACGATCGGCGAAAGTATCGCCCAAAGCGATCACCTTGATGCCGTTGGCGGCGTTCAACAGGTCGACGATGGCGCCCGAACCGCGGCCGCCGCAACCGATAACGCCTGCTTTCAACTCTTTGCCGTCATCGGCCTTATCGTTAAGTACGGGAACGTAATATTCGCCCGCCTGCTTCAGCGGAGTGTAAACCGGTCCCTTCTCTTTACACGACGAAAGGATTGCCGACGAACCCACCAGGCTCGTCACGCCCATCAATGCAGAGTACGACAAGAAGTCCTTTCTGCTGAGTTTGTTTTTGCTCATAGTAGTAGTTTTATAAAGTTAATACATCGTTCAATAGCATATTCCGCGCGCCGCCGCTTCGAATCGCTCCGCCGCCCGCGCGCACTCGGCTACTGCGCCGCCACGCCCTCGGGCACCTCGCACACCACGCGGAAGCCTATGCCCTTTATGTCCGAGTACCACCAGATACTCTTCGGGTTCTGCGGGTCTGTCTTGAGCCAGGCATCGTGCTCGGTGTGTCCGCGGGCCGCGCTGCGCAACACCGCAGCGTCATCGCCGTAGTAACCGCCGCGCACCACATGCTCCGTACCCGATTCGGGACCCTTGGGGTCGACCGCACCGTCCTGCAACTTCGAATAGGCATCCTCGGCATACCAGTCCGAGCAATACTCCATCACGTTACCCAACATATTCTTGAGTCCGAACGGATTGGCCTTTATCTTCGCAGGTTCCTGCGTACGGTTCTTGCTGTTGTTGGCATACACCACATAGCTGTTTATCACCGTGGTGTCGGCACCGAACATGCCGTTCCAGAAGCCTTCGTTGGTGTACTTCTTGGGGCTGCCGTCGAAGAAATAGGGGGTCGACGTACCGCCGCGCGCCGCGTACTCCCACTCGGCCTCGGTCGGCAGACGGTATTTCTTGCCTGTCTTGAGCGAAAGCCACTGGCAGAAGGTCTGGGCCGCATAGTGCGTCATGGTGATCGCGGGACGCTCGCCCATACCCCAGCCCTGGTCGGGGAATCCGAACGGCGCCGTGGGTCCGCTCACCACATCCACGTCCTCGCGCGAGTTGTTGGCGTACACCTTCTCGGGCGGAGTGCGTCCCTCCGACATGGTTTCGCCGTAGAATGCCCAGAACTGGTCCCACGTAACCTCCATCTCGCCCATGAAGAAGGGCGACACGGTGACGTTGCGCTGCGGCGACTCGTCCGCGCCGCGGAAAGGCTCCTTCTCGGGGCTTCCCATCGTGAAGCTGCCGCCCGGGACTGCGATCATGCTGATCGAAGCCGAAGTTCCGGGTATGGTCTCGGTGAAGTTGGCGAACTCCGTCACGGGCGTGGCTTCGGCATATATCTCGCCGCTGCCCGTTTCGGGACGGCCCACCATTTTGGCATGCTGGTAGTTGGGATTGTAGTGGCCCACGTCGAGGTGGCAGCTTATACACTGAAGATCGAGCTTTTCCTCGTTATCCTCGTAATAAAGGTGCGCCGTCACGCCCTCGTCGGAGAGTCCCGCGGGGAACAGATTGACATGGCAGGCCTTGCACGACTCGTTATAGACGATCTTGGATGCGTACTCCAGCTCGCCCTTGCTGTCCCAGTCGATATCCTCCGATTTCTTGGTCATGTACGACCACACGTCCTTCATGCCCGTGGACATCTTGGCCTTGAAATAGGCGAACGAGCCTTTGGGAGGCAGGTGGCAACCAACGCAATCGGTCATCACGCCGCTGGCGTTGTTGTAGTGCACCGACTGCTTCCAGCTCGCGTCCGATTCGGGATGGAAATGACACATCATGCACGATTCGTTCTTGGAACTTTTGATCCACAACGAATTGAGTGCTATCATCAAAGAAAATCCCACAACGAGTCCCGCCAGGCCGACCAGCAGGATTTTCTTTTTATTACCTGATTTAGACATAATTATTATGCTACTCAAAAATAAATTTAAGTTAAAGCCTAAGTTCCGCGGCCGCCGCCGCACCCGATCCGCCGTGACTCGTCATGCGGAATCGGTCGGTCCGATCAAGCCGTATCATGGTCAAAAGTAGTAATTTTTTCGCCATCGGCAAACAAAATTTTCACTTTTTATAAAAATTTTCCGCGCCGACGCCCTCCGCCCGCGGGAGCGGGACCTATGCTACTTTTCGACCCATTTGTGCCACTTCTGCTCCTTGTCGTAGCCCGCCTGCACCATGGTCTCCACGAACTGCATGCCGCGCACGCCGTCCTCAACGGTCGGGAAATCGAGCATCGCCTCGGTCGGGGTCTCGCCCGCCGAACGGGCACGCACGGTGAGCGCGAAGTTGCGGTAGATGTTGGCGAACGCCTCGATGAAGCCTTCGGGGTGACCGCCCGGCACGCGGGTGTTCCACTTGGTGAAGTCGGTCAGGTAGTCGTAGCCGTTGCCCACGCGGATCTCCTCGGCGGGACGGTCGAGCCACTTTATATATAAGGTATTCGGCTCCATCTGACGCCACTCGATTCCGCCGTTTTCGCCGTAAACGCGCAGGCGGATGTTGTTGGCCTCGCCCGTAGCCACCTGCGAAGCCTGCAACAGGCCCGTGAAACCTTCGTCGAAACGCATGAACGCGCAGGCGTCGTCGTCGACGGGACGGCCCTCGGCCACACGCAGCAGATCGGCGCACACCTCCGTCACCTTGGCACCCGTGACATACTCGGCCAGATGCCATGCGTGGGTACCTATGTCGCCCACGCAGCCGCCCTTGCCCGCCTGCTTGGGATCGTTGCGCCAAACGGCGTTATTACCTCCCTTGAGCTCTATACGCTTGGTCAGCCAGCCCTGCGAATATTCCACGAAGAGGCGGCGCACCTTGCCGATATCGCCTCGGGCGATACGCTTCTTGGCCTCCTTGACGGCGGGATAGGCGCTGTAAACATGGGTCAGAGCCAGCGTGAGACCCGTCTCGCGCACCTTCTCGCGCAGCGACAGAGCCTCCTCCAGCGAGAAGGTCATGGGCTTGTCGATCACCACGTTGAAACCTGCCTCCAAAGCCCGCACGGCGGGTTCATAGTGGAATCGGTTGGGAGTGACGATGGTTACGAAATCCATGCGCTCGCCCGCAGGCAGCGCGGCCTCCTTCTCCAGCATCTCCTGCCAGGTGGAGTATATTCGGTTGTCGGGAACATAGTACGAGCGGCCCGAACTGAGAGATATCTCAGGATTTATGCTGAAACATCCGCAGACGAGCTCGATCTCGTTCTCCATAAGTGCGGCACGACGGTGGATGGCTCCGATGAAAGCATCGCTTCCGCCGCCGATCATTCCCATTCTCAATTTTCTGTTTTTCATGGTTGGTTTGTAAGTATTAGCAGTTTTTTACATTCAAAATTAACATCCGTTATCGGCAAAGACAAACTTCCGACCGCCCGACATCGAATATTTCGCAACTTTGCAACATATGTGTCACTCCGATGCACCAAATATTGCAATCCGCCCGCAACCACACATCGCCCGCCCCGTCGCCGCCGCCCGCAGGCCAACGGATTTTTCCGTGTGCGGGCAACAAAAAAACGGTGTCGGGACCCGAAAAATCGGGTCCCGACACCGAAGAAAATCAAGAATGATTATTCGTGAGGGGGAAAAGGAGGTCTGCGGTTCGCCGACGGCGGCAGGAATGCACGAGCCGAAAGCGAGTTGCAGTCCGCCGCATGGGGCGGCGGCGAACTGCCGATATCGCTGCGCGATATCGCACCCCCGAAAGCGAAAGTCAGTCTCCTACGCCTACCTTAAATCATATCCGAGACGTTCCACGCGAAGGCGCGCAGTCCCTGCGCCTCGTTCTCCGCGTCGAGCTTGTGCAGACGGGCCATGAAATCCGAAGCCTGCTCGTCCTCCATCACGGCTATGAGCGCCGAGTTCATACCCGGCCAGGCATGGTTGCCCAGATGGGGTTCGCCGTCCTTGCTGCCGCGTCCCATGAGCTCTTCCCAGCCCGTGAAGCCGCGCAGCTTCATCTCGTCCATTATTTCGAGCACCGAGTCGTACATCGACTGGTTGCATGACATAAATACAGCTTTCATAAAATCGAATTTATCTCTTCGGCCGTTATCTCCGCCCATCGGACCCGCCGCCCGCTCCCCGCCCGCACGAGCAGGGAGCGCCGACGCCGTTCCCGATCGGGACTCAGCCGATTTAGTTATTACGCTGTTGCAACTTGCGCAACTTTTTGTTTCTTCGGTTCTCGCCATGCACCGCGAACGAGGTGTAGATGGTGGGGATGAGGATCAGCGTGATGAGCGTCGAGATCGAAAGACCCCAAGCCACCGACATACCCAGCGGGTTCCACATCTCGGCACCGACACCCGTACCCAATGCCATGGGGATCATACCCAGCACCGTGGTCATGGTGGTCATGAGGATGGGACGCAGACGGCTCCGACCGCCCGTCACCACAGCCTCGAAGATGCTCATGCCACGCTCGCGGCAGAGGATGGTGTAGTCCACCAGCACGATACCGTTGTTCACCACGATACCGATAAGCATCAGCACGCCGAGCAGGGCCATCACACTCATCGGGGTGCCCGTCACGGCCAGACCGATGATAACGCCCACGAGTGCGAACGGGATCGAGAACATGATCACGAAGGGATATGTCAACGACTCGAACTGCGAGGCCATGATCACGAACACGAGGATGATCATCAGCGCCATGAGGGTGATAAGGTCGGTGAAGGTATCCTGCTGGTCCTCGTAGGTTCCTCCCAAAGCCCACATGTAGCCTGCGGGGAACGAGATCGACGGCATGGCCTGGTTCACCTCGTCGACGAGTTCGCTCATCGCATAACCGTGGCCCACGATACCCGACACGGTCACGTAACGCTCGCGGTCCTTACGCTCGATGGTGGGCGGGGTGTAAGCCTCGCGCACGACGCCCAGGTCGCGCACCTTCACGCCCTGACCCTGGGCATTGTAGATGGTGATGTTCTCGATGTCGGGAATCGACTCACGGAACTTGCGGTCGTAGCGCACGCGGATGTCGTACTCCTCACCGTCCTCGCGGTAGTACGAGTTCACCGAACCGTTGATACGGTTGCGCAGGTAACCTGCGGCGGTAGTGACGTCCAGACCGTTCAGCGCCAGCTTCTCGCGGTCGAAATCGACATGGTACTCGGGAGTGTACTGGTCGCGCGAGATGGTCACCTCGCTACAAGCATCCATGCCGCGCATGGCCTCGGCCACCTGCTCGGCCAGCTTGTCGGTCGTGTCGAAGTCATAACCGTAGATCTCCACCTGCACGGCGCTCTGACCCATACCACCACGCTGACCCGACTCGTTGACGTTGTACTTGCGAATCTCGGGATACTCGTTCAGAATCCGACGCATGCCGTCGCCTATCTCCGACAGGCTGCGGTCGCGCTCGGTCTTCTTGGTGAGCGATATATTCATCGATATGATGTGGGTACCATTCTCCTGCATCGACGCGAATGCGTTGTCGGTATCGGCCTGACCCTCGCGGAGGTTCACCGTCTTGATCTCGGGATAAGCCTCGCGGAAGCGGCGCGACAGCTCCAGCGCCAGATCGCGCGTGATGTTCTGGCCCGTACCCACGGGCAGCTGTATATCGACACCTATACGCGCGTTGTCCTGCACAGGGAAGAACTCCGACTTCAGCTTCGAGCCCGGACCCATCAACACTCCCACGAATGCCGCCACGGCTATCAGTATCACGGTCTTGCGATGGCGCACGCACCATCCGAGTATGCCTGCGTAGAAGTTGTTGAAACGCTCCATCACGGCATCGATTCCCTTCTGGAACCACGCCTTGGTGGGGTTGAGCTTCATCATCATCGACGCCAGCACGGGGGTGAACGTGATCGCGGCTATGGTCGATATGGTAAGCGTGATGGTCACCATCCAACCCATCGAGTTGAAGAGGATACCCGCCATACCCTGGATCATGGTAAGGGGAAGGAACACGGCGATAGTGGTAAGCGTACCGCCCATGACCGAGATACCCACCTCCTTGGTGGCGAATATGGCCGCCTGCTTGGGCTTCGCGCCGCGGTCGATATGCGAGGTGATGTTCTCCAGCACCACGATGGCGTTATCGACCACCATACCGATGGCGATGGAGAGCGACGACATGGTGATGATGTTCAGCGTCTCGCCCGTGGCCAGCAGGTAGATGATGGCTGCCAGCAGCGAGATGGGGATCGTCAGCACCACCACGATTGTAGCGCGCCAGCGTCCGAGGAATATGAACACCACGAGCATCACCAGCACGAAGGTGGTTATGATGGTGTCGCGCAGCGACTGCACGGTAGCCACGATATTCTCCGAGGTGTCGACGATGGTGTAGATGCCAACGTCCGACGGAAGCGAGGGAGCCACGGCGGCCACCTGCTTCTGCGCGGCCTTCGAGATGGCCACGGCGTTGGCGCCCGACTTCTTCTGCACGATGATCATACCGCCCTTCTCGCCGTTGTTGTAGGTCTCCTGTATGCGCTCCTGCACGGTGTCCTGCACCTTGGCCACGTCGCGCAGATAGATCGGCGCCGAGCCGTTGCGGCCCACCACTATGTCGAGCAGCTCCTGCGGATCCTCGAACTCCTGGTCCACACGCAGCGAATAGGCGTTCGAACCCACGTCGAACGAACCCGCGGGAGTGCTTCGGTTGGCCGCGGCGATTGCCGACGATATGGTCTCGATGCTCAGTCCGTAGGCCTCCAGCTTGTTGGGGTCGCAATACACCTGAATCTCACGCTCGGGCACGCCCACCACCGACACGGTACCCACGCCGTTGACGCGGGCCAGGGGGGTGGCTACCTGGTCGTCGAGTATCTTGTAGAGTCCGTTCATGCTCTCTTCGGCCGTGACGCCGAGGATGAGGATGGGGATCATGTCCGCCGAGAACTTGAAGATGATCGGCGAATTGGCGTTGTCGGGGAGTGTGGTCACCATGTCGAGCTTGTCGCGCACGTCGTTGGTAGCCACGTCGATGTCGATTCCGTATTCGAATTCGAGGGTGATGATCGAAACGTTCTCCTTCGATTTCGAGGTAATGTGCTTCAGGTCCTCCACGCCGTTGAGCGTGTTCTCCAAAGGTCGGGTAATGTTGTTCTCGATATCCTCGGCGCTCGCACCCGCATAGGTGGTCATGACCATGATCGAGTTCGATTCGATATCGGGATAGAGGTCGATTCCCAGACGCGATAGCGAGAACAGACCCATGACACCTATCGCCGCGAAGAGCAGGATGGTGGTAATGGGGTTATGGACCGCTGTTTTATAAATATTCATCGATTACTGCTTGTTAACACGTTCAACACTCATTCCGCCGTTCAGTGCGCTCTGACCCGTAACGACCACCTCGTCGCCGTCCGAAAGACCGCTCACGATCTCGTAGGTATCGCCCATGCGTCGGCCCAGCTCCACCTTGCGGAATTCCACTGTTCCGTCGTTCTTGTAGACGTAGACGTAACGGTCGCCCGAACCGATCTGCTTTACCACCGAGCGGTCGGGAACCACCACGTTGTTGCGCGTACCGTAGTGCATCGTCACGCGGGCGTACATACCCGGCTTGATCATCTCGTCGTTGTTCTGCACGGTGATCTCCACGGGGAAGGTACGCGTCGAGGGGTCGACCGAGGGGGTTATGCGCGACACCTTGCCCTCGAACGTGCGGTCGCTCATGGCGTCGAACGTGACGCTTACGGCCATGCCCTTCTTCACGTAGGGATAGAGCGTCTCCGACACGTTCACCATGATCTTCACGGGGCGTATCTGCTGTATGACGAAGATGGGCGACGTGCCCGCCATATCACCGTTATCGTAATTGCGCGCGGTTACCACGCCCGAGATGGGCGAACGCAGCGTGGTGTTCTCCACCATGTTCTCGTAGTTGGCCTTCGACACCTCGTAGGTGGTCTGCGCGGCCTCCCAGTTGGCTTTCGACTCGCCGCCGAAGCGGTAGAGCTCGTCGGCACGCTCGAAAGCGGCCTTGTTGTTCTCGTACTGGGCCTTGGCCTGCGCGAGGCTCGAATTGTCCATCTCGGCCACCTGCTGGCCCGCTCTCACGTGGTCGCCCACGTCCACCAACAGGCGCGATATACGACGCGACGACTGCGGCGTGATGTTGTTCACGGCGTAGCCCTCCACGTTGCCCGTGAAGACGCTCTCCTGATCGACATCCTGCGCATGCACCACCTGGGTAGTCACCTTGGGCTTGGCAGCGGCCTTCTGCTCCTCGGCCGCATCACTCTTCTGCTTCGATCCGCAAGCGACGCTTGCCATACAAACGCCGCCGATGAGCAGCGTTTCGATGATAACGTTCATTTTCATATTATCTCTCTGTTGTTTTTAGTTTTCCTCATGCGAATATGTTCCGTAAATCTTCTCCAGCGAGACGTGATTTACCAGATAGTTGTATATGGCCGTGCTGCGGCTCAGCTCCGCCTGGGTGTAGGCGAGCTGCGAGTTGTCGACGTCGACCAGCGTGCCGCCGCCCACGTCGTAACGCTTCACGGCGATCTCGTAGCCGCGCTTGGCCTGCGAGATGTTCTCGGCCGAGGCGTTGTACTGCTTCAGATTGGTCTGCATGCTGCTTATGTACTGCATGATGGCGGTGCGCAGCTGGCGCTCGGTATTCTCGCGCTGCAACTGGAGCGTGTTCAGGTTGATCTTGGCCTGCTTCACGTCGGCGCGGCGCTTTCCGCCCGCGAAGATCGGGATATTGAGGCTCAGCGCGGCGTAGGCATAGGGATTCCACGTATACTGGCTGAACTTGAAGTTTTCCTCCATTGCCGTGAAGTTGTATGCCGCCGAGAGGCTCAGCGTGGGCAGATTGGCCGCGCGGCGCAACTCGATGGTCTTCTCCAGCTGGCGCTCCTGAATGTCCAGCTGCTTCATGGTGCTGTTATTTTCGAGGTTGAACTCGGCGTCGAACTGCGCGCTCATCATCGACTCGTAGTCGGCCAGCGAGCCTGCGCAATCGATATCGGTCGCCAGATCCAGACCCAGCAGCGCCTTGAGCTGCCACAGAGCCACCACGATCGAGTTCTCGGCGTTCAGCACGTCGGGCTCGGCGTTCGACACGGTGACCTTCGAACGGATGAAATCGTACTCCGACACGCTGCCCACCGCATACTTCTTCTCCACTATCTTATGGTTCTCCACGGCGTTGTCGTACACGCGCTTGTAGACGTCGTACGAATCCTTGGCCAGCAACACCTGGTAGAATGCCTTCGACACCTGCTCCACCATGTCGATGCGCGATCCGCGCGCCTGCTCCACGGCCAGCTCCACATCCATGGCCGATATCTTGAGCGACTTCCACAACTGGGCGTTCACCACGGGGATCGAAGCCGAGAATCCGCCCGAATAGTTGTTCGAGGTACCCACCTTCATCGACTGGTCCATAATGTGCATGGTCTGCTTCTTTATATAACGCTGATAGGTCGCCGATGCGCTTATCTCGGGCCACAGCGAAGCGTAGGTTCCGCGCTTGGCGTACTTCTTGGCCTCGATGGTCTGATCCGCGATCTTAACCGTAGGGTTCTCGCTCAATGCGATCTCCAGAGCCTGTTCGAGCGTGAGCATCAAAGGCCCCGAATTGTCGGTTGCGGCACTCTCTTGCGCCGCTGCGGGCGCCGTCGCGACGCACACGGCCGTCGCCAACGCAAAAAAGAGATTTCTAAGTTTCATAAAATCACTCAATTTAGTATTGCATTTATTTTCCATCTTCCGTATACCCCCCCCCTTGGGCAGGCTCCTTCTCGCGGGCCAGAATCTCGTCTATGACCTGCATGCCCTTCACCGAGCTGAGTCCGCGCAGGAAATTCACTATGAGCAGGCTGCACGCCGCCTCGCGGGTCACGCCCTCGGGCAGCACTATGCCGTCGCCGCACATGATCGTGCCCATGGTCAGGAAAAACAGACGCGTGAGCAGCTCTATGTCGGCATTGGGATCGAGATAGCCGTCGGCGCGGCACTTGTCCAGCGCGCTTTGCAGCCCTTTCATCCCGCGCTCGGCATGATCGCGCTGCACCTTGTCGAACACGTGCGGGTAGAACTTCTTGAGATTGGTCATCAATCTCTTTTCCGTCTCGTGCCACGTATCCGTACCGTTGAGTCCGCGGACGCTCAGCAGCAGGACCTCCAACATATTCCGACAACCGGCCGTCCTTTCAGCCGCCTCGCGATGGAACTTGTCCACACGGTACATCATGCTCTCGTACAGAAGTTCCTCCTTGTCGCCGAACATCTCGTAAAGCGTACGCTTCGACATGCCCAGCGAATTGGCCACATCGTCCATCCGCACGGACTTTATGCCCAGCGACGACAACATCTGCGATACATGCTCGACTATTTTTTCACGCTGCGTCATATGTTTTTCGACTTTTTACCGCTGCAAATATAAATACAGAAAACCGAAAAACAAAAAAAGTTTTCAGGTTTTTGCGTTTTTTTGTAAAAATCGGACAATTTCGTGACTTTTCCGTTCGCCGCCACTACGCATAACGCACCGAACGACGGGATTATTTTTCAAGGAATCTCATATTTACCCGCTCCGTCGCAGTTCGCCGTCGGCGGCAGGAATGCGCGAGCCTCGGGCGAAGCAGCAGTCCGCCGCGTGGGGCGGCGGCGAACTGCCGATATCGCACGGCGATATCGAATAATATCGCTATATTTGCATATACTATTCCCGACATGTCACACGACGAGTACATAACCTTCGGCGATGCCGCACGCCGCGCCACCCGCGCCTTCGGCGCCATGCTCAAACCCGTAGGCTCGGCCTGCAATCTCGACTGCGCCTACTGCTACTATCTGGGCAAGGCCGGCCTATACGGCGGCCGCCCGTCCCGCATGAGCCTCGAACTGCTGGAAGAGTACACGCGGCAGTACATCTCGGGCAGCGACTCCGACACCCTCGCCTTCGCATGGCACGGCGGCGAACCGCTGCTGGCGGGGCGCGAATGGTTTCTCGCCGCGCTGGAGTTCCAGCGCAGGTACTCCGACGGGCGGCCCATCACCAACTCCATCCAAACCAACGGACTGCTGCTCGACGACGAGTGGTGCCGCCTGCTGCGCGACAACGGCTTTCTGGTCGGCATCTCCGTCGACGGGCCGCGCGACATCCACGACGCTTTCCGCACCGACCGCGACGGCCGCGGCACGTTCGACCGCGTGATGGAAGCCGTAGCGCTCCTGCAACGCCACGGCGTGGAATACAACACCCTCACCACCGTCAACGCCCGCTCGGCGGGGCGCGGCGGCGAGGTATACGGATTTCTGCGAGGCATAAGCCGCTACATGCAGTTCCTGCCCGTGGCCGAATACGTGGTCGCCGCCGACGGCACCCGCCCGCGCATCGTGCCGCCCGACACCGAAGGGGCCTCTCCCGCGCCGTGGTCGGTCGGAGCGCGCGACTACGGAAAGTTCATGTGCGACGTGTTCGACCGCTGGGTCACGAGCGATGTTGGCGAACGCTTCGTGCAGCTGTTCGACGCCACCCTGGCGGGATACATGAACGTCCCCGCGGGGCTGTGCACCATGTGCGAGACGTGCGGCGGCACGATAGCCGTCGAGCACAACGGCGACGTCTACCCGTGCGATCACTTCGTCTATCCGCAATATCTTTTGGGAAACATCCGCGAACGCCCGCTGCGCGACATCTGCGGCAGCGACGAGCACTTCCGCTTCGGGCTGGCCAAGCGCAACACGCTGCCGCGCGAATGCCTGCGCTGCAAATACCTCGCGCTGTGCCGCGGCGAATGCCCGCAGCACCGCTTCGCGACCTCCAAATCGGGCGAGCGTAACCTGAACGCGCTGTGCGGCGGCTACAAGTCATTCTTCGCCCACACAGAGCCTTACATGGAGCGCATGCGCCATCTGTTGGCAAAAAAAATGCCGCCCGCGGCGATAATGCCGTGGGCGAGACGCAATATGGGAATAAAATAAAGCGGCAACCGCCGAGGACGCCGCACGCCGCACGCCGTGCGCAGCTCACGCCTCGTCCCGCAGCACGATCATGCCGCCCATGTCGGGCCACGAGTTGTAAAAGCGCTCTATGTAATCGCGTTCCTCGGCGGTGCAACCCACCATAAGCTTCATCTCGGCGTCGCGCTTGTCCAGATCCACGGTGCAGATGACGGCATCGAGCCGCCGCGCCGCATCGCTGCCCAGCCACACGTCCACCCCTTCGCTGTCGGCCGAGATGGTTCCGTCCAGATAACCGTAGTCCAGTGCATAGACTATCTCGGGAAAACGCGGATGGCGCGATCCGCGCGGGCGGTCTATCACTATCTCCGACCGCTCCAGCAACTCGTCCAGCCGCCGCCAGAAAGTATCGTCACGCTTCATCTTCATCGTTGTTTTTCGCATTAGGCAGCTCTGCCGCATCGTCGTCCACACCGTCGGTCTCGTCCAACAGACGCTGCGGCTGCCGCTTCGCGGTGGGCAGTCCCAGCTTGCGCAGCCGCTCGCCCGTACGCACGATGTTGTTCTTGCCCGTGTGCAGACGCTTGTAGGCCTCGTCGTACTTGGTGCGCGCCTGCTCCAGGCTCTGCCCCACGCCCTCCAGCGCCGAGGTGAACGCCACGAGCTGCTCGTAAAGCGCCACACCGTATTTTATGATGTTCTCGCGGTTGCGCGACTGATCGTCGCGCCGCCACAGATCGTCCACGAGCTTCAGCAGCGCGAACAGATTGGTCGGCGACGACACGATCACCTTCTTCTCGTAGGCATCGCCCCATATGGAGGGGTCGGCCTGCAACGCAGCCAGAAAAGCGGGCTCGTTCGGCACGAACATTATCACGAAGTCGGGCGACTGCATCAACCGTTGGTACTCCTTGCGTCCCAGTTCGTTGACATGCTGCCGCACCGAGGCCACGTGCGCCGCCGCGGCCGCCTTGCGCTCGGCATCGGTCTCGGCCGCCACGAGATTGACATACGCCGTGAGCGACACCTTCGAATCGATTACGATCTGCTTGCCGCCCGGGAAATAGAGAACCACGTCGGGCCGCAGGTTGTTGCCCTCGGCATCCTTCACATTGAGCTGCGTATCGTAGTGCACGCCCCGAATGAGGTTCGAGTTGTCGAGTATCGTCTCCAGTATCACCTCGCCCCAGTCGCCCTGCACCTTCGAATTGCCCTTGAGGGCATTGGTCAGGTTGGTCGTCTCGGTGGTGATGCGCTTGTTGAGCTCCATCAGGCGCTGCAACTCGTTGCGCAGCTCGCCGCCCTGCTCGGTCTGGCGCGAATATATGGTCTCCACGCGCTCGCGAAAGTCGCGGATATTATCCTTGAACGGTTTGAGTATCACATCCATCGACTCGCGGTTTTCCTCCTTGAACCTGCGGCTCTGCTCGCCCAGCACATCGCCCGCCAGCACTCGGAACTGCTCGCGCAGCGCCGTCTCCATCTCCTGCTGCGAACGCACCTTGTCCGCCACGGCACGACGCTCCGCCGCAAGCTCCGTCTCGGCCTTCACGCGCGCCATCTGCTCGCGCTCGCGCATGGCACGCTCGCCGTCGAGCGCAGCCATAGCCTCCATGCGTGCAGCCACAGCCTCTGCACGGGCCTGCTCGGTCCGCACGGCACTCTCTTCGGCCGCCGCGATCCGCGCCTCAGATTCAAGCACGCGCCGCCGCGCCGTCGCAAGCATGTTGCCCAGCACTGCGCACGCAGCTGCCAACACCGCCACTATAATATATAATAGTATCTCCATATCCATAAAAACATCGTATTTCGATATCGCCGTGCGATATCGGCAGTTCGCCGCCGCCCCACTGCGGCGGACTGCTCGCGCACTCCTGCCGCCGTCGGCGAACAGCCCCGCCGAACGCGCCTACCTTATATCAAAATACTCCTTATATCTGTCATACAGATGCCCCGCTTGCAAATATGCCGACTGCGGACTCATGAAGTGCGAGAACTCGAAGGTGATGGCCTTGTCATAGCCCGCCCGCTTGGCCGCTTCGAGCTTCATGCGCAGCTTGTCGAACTTGATGGGCAGGAACTTGATGGGCATGTCGCGGTCGAACGTCTCGGCATTGGTCCAGCACTCCATACCGTACTTGTCGGCCAGACGCTTGTTGACCTCGAAGAAGGCATCCAGCTCGTCGTAATCGATATGTCCGTCCTGAAACGCGCAGGCATCCACCACGTCGTGTATGCCGTCGAAGATCTCGTCCCACTCGCGCTCGTGTTCCGCCACCGACACGGCCTGCTCCTTGGTCAGATCGCCCGATCCCGCCCACACGGCCTTCTTGCCGTCGATCCACGGCGATATGAACGTCGGCAAACCGCCCGACACCTCCTTGCACTGCCTGCCCATGTCGTGGAAAGCGCCTATCGCGCCCTTGGTGCTGCGACTGATCTCGCCGCTTATGTACCAGCCGCCGAAACTCTTGTAACGGCTGCCGTACATCTCCCACACCTCGTCGATGACGTGCTTGTTATGCTCCACCTCGCTCGACATGTCGCCCGTATCCCAATAGCGGCCCGAGTCGTAGAGTCCGAAGTAGAACTTCATGCCGTATTTGTCGGCCAGCCGCAGGAACATGTCCACCAGATCGACCGACGGCATGTAGCACCCCTGCTTGAGCAGGTAGGGCGAGGGATAAGTTATGAATTTGCGATACCCCGAACGGATCACTATCACCGTGTCGATACCGATGGCTTTCATGTAGCGGAAATCGGCGTCCCACTCCTTCTCGCCCCAGTTCTGGTGGGGTATGTCGTGCGATATCTCGTCGAGGAAAGCGCCCGTGATGGGCAGCCCGTTCGCCTTGGGCACTATAAGACGGCTGTGCGGTTCGCGCGCTGCCGCCACCGCCGCCGTATCCGACTCCGCGCCACGCACCGCTGCCGATGCCATCGCGGGTACCGCCACCGTCGATGCCGCAGCGGCCGCCACTCTCTTTATGAAATCCTTTCTGTCGATCCTGCTCATCGGTCGGGAGTTTTTTCGGCTCTTCCCATTAGGGAAGAGTGTTGATATTCGATTGCCGCCGCACCATTCGCACGGCAGCATCAACAAATATAGTAATTTTTCACGATTCCATCAAGCCGCATGACAAAATACTTCGGAACCGTTCGATTTATTCGGATCTTTTGCGGCTCGTCAGAGCCTCGCGGACCGCAGCCCCGCTTTGGGTTCACCATTGCAAGCACGAATCGGATAATACCCAAATATAGAATGACACGACTGCATTCGGGCCGCGGCCTGCGGAGACCGCAACGTGAGCATTCGCGAACAACTGCGGGCCTCCGCTGCGGGAGGCTGCGGCCCGCGCGACTCTAACGAGTCGCCCCTTTCTTTCAATGTTTTTTATCCGTTACCTTTTGTTCGGACAAAAGGTAACCCCAAAAACCGCCGCGGTGAAACGATTTCGGGGTCGTCCTTGCGACTGCGCGGAATCGGATGCTTCGCATTTTTGAGGATCAAAAAGTCTCCGATTCTTAACGCTCCGTCGCCGCAGCCGCCCTTTTCCCGAAATCGCTTCTGCCGCGGGATAGCTGACGCGCGTTAATATTCGCAGTCCGTAGGACTGCGCGGGCCGCAGCCTCCCGACAGCGGAGGCCCGATATTCGCATCCGCTCATTCACGCGGTCTCCGCAGGCTGCTGCCCGAGTGCAACCAGCACCCCACCGCCCCGCAAGCCCCCCCCCTCTTTTCGCGAAGCCACCCCGCCACCCGCGAGAAAACACCCGCCGCCCGCAAAAAGCGCCCTCCCCTCCGCAAGGAAAGCGCCCTCCCCTCCGCGAATAAGACGCCCGCCCTTTCGACGACGTTGCACCCCTCTTTCCGAAGCGATATTTTCGCCCCTTTTTGGGGCGCCGAACGGCCGAAAATACCGCTTTCGTCATAAAAGAAACACCATCCGAAGTCTTTTTATTTTGACCGATTATTTGCATTACATGCAACAAAAATTGCATTTTATTAGGGGGGGGCTTTCTAACTTTGTGATAAACTAAAAACGAACGAAAACTTATGTGAAACCAACCGCAAAACCTCGAATTACATTTTCAAAATCGATTCGACCTAAATTTGAAACCTTTAACTCTTAATCAACCATTATGAATGTAAAAAATTACTTTCTCGTCAGTTTGCTGACACTCGGGCTGCTCGGTATGCCTAATGCCATGCAGGCCGCCCGCGGCGAGGCCGCAGCGCCGGCTCAGCAGAACGACAGCCGCACCGTGACGGGTACGGTAGTCGACTCCTATAACGGCGAAGCCATCATAGGAGCCTACGTGCAGGAGAAGGACAACCCGAACAACGTCGTCACCACCGACGTCGACGGAACTTTCGCCATCAAGGTATCGAAAAAGAAATCGTCCATCGAAGTATCGTACGTGGGCTATAAAACCGCGACCCTCGACGTCTCGGGCATGACCGACATCACCGTGAAGCTCGAAAGCGACAACGCTCTCGAAGAGGTGGTGGTCGTAGGTGCGGGTACGCAGAAGAAGGTGTCGATCACGGGTGCCATCACCTCGGTCGACGGCGAACAGCTGCGCATGCCTACCTCGTCGCTCACCGCAGGTCTCGCGGGTAAGCTCGCGGGTGTGATCCAGATGAACAGCTCGGGTGCCCCGGGTTCTACCTCGGAGTTCTACATCCGCGGTATCGGTACCTTCGGCGGCCGCGCCACCCCGCTCATCCTTCTGGATGACGTGGAGATCTCGTCGGGCGACCTGAACCGCATTCCCCCCGAGACCATCAAGACCTTCACCGTGCTCAAGGACGCATCGGCCACGGCCATCTACGGTGTGCGAGGCGCCAACGGCGTTATGATCGTCACCACCAAGACGGGTTCGCAGAACACCAAGGCCAAGATCGGCGTTACGATCGAGAACTCGTTCGTGTCGCCCATGAACATGCCCAAGTTCGTAGACGGCGCCACCTGGATGGAGCTCTACAACGAGGCGCAGATGGCTCGCGGCGCCGCCACGGGCAAGTACTCGCAGGAGATCATCGACTACACGCGCAGCGGCATCAACCCGCTGGTATACCCCAGCGTCGACTGGCAGGACGTGATGTTCCGCAACATGAACGTCAACCAGCGCGCCAACATCAACATCCAGGGCGGCGGTAACCGCGTGTCGTACTACATGTCGTTGCAGTTCAACCACGATACGGGTATCGTGAACGCACCGAAGGACTACATGTACAACAACAACATCCAGAACTACGACTACGTATTCCAGAACAACATCTCGTACCAGCTCACCAACACCACGACCATCGACCTGCACATGAACGCGCAGATCTTCCAGCGTAACGGCGTGAGCGAGGACGTGAACTCGCTGTTCGGCTACGTTCAGCGCACCAACCCCGTCATGTTCCCCGCGTACTTCCCCGCCGAGGAGGGCGACACCCACATCCGTTTCGGTAACGCCATTCTGACCGACGTACGCCGCCGCACCAACCCCTATGCGGCCATGATGGACGACCACACCCAGAGCAAGTACAACACGCTCAACACCTCGCTCAAATTCAACCAGAAGTTCGACTTCATCACCAAGGGTCTCGAACTCACGGCTCTGGTCAACTTCAAGAACTACTCGTCGACATCGTTCACGCAGCGTCTGACTCCCTATTATTACAGGGTGATCGACGGCACGTGGGATCCCTCGAACCCCGAGGCTTACCAGATCGAGATGCTGGGCGATCCGGGTAACGACTACGTTACCGAGGAGTGGAGCAACCCGGGTACCGACAACACCTTCTATTTCGACGCCCGTCTGAACTACAACCGCGCCTTCGGCAAGCACACCGTGGGAGGTCTGTTGATGCTCATGATGCGTTCTTTCCAGCCCGCCCAGGCGCTTCCGCAGCGCAACCAGGGTCTGTCGGGCCGTGTGACCTACGACTTCGACCAGCGCTACTGGCTGGAGTTCAACTTCGGTTACAACGGTACCGAGCGTCTGGCCAAGAACGACCGCTTCGAGTTCTTCCCCGCAGTGTCGCTGGGTTGGGTACCGAGCAACGAGAAGTTCTGGGAGCCCATGAAGAAGGTGATCGACTACCTGAAGCTCCGCGGATCGTACGGTCTGGTAGGTAGCGACGGTTTCGGCGGCAACCACTTCGTATACTTTGACACGGTGACCATCAACGGCGGCGGACAGCACATCACAGGTCCCTCTACGAGCCAGCAGCATGTAAACCAGAGCCACGCCGTATCGGGCTACGCTATGGACAACGCCTCGTGGGAGCGCGTGAAGAAGCTCAACATCGGTATCGACGCATCGCTCTTCAACCAGTTCAGCATCACGGCCGAGTACTTCAAGGACAAGCGCGACCGCATCGCACTCCAACGTGCTTCGTGGCCCTTCATCCTCGGTTATTGGGACGCTATTCCGTGGGGACAGGTCGGTGAGGCCGAGAGCCACGGTGTGGAGTTCAGCCTCAGCTGGGACAAGCGCATCAACAAGGACCTCGACCTGAGCCTGCGCGGTAACTTCACCTACAACCAGAACAAGTACGTCAACCTCGACGAGCCCGACTACGAGTCGGTATGGCAGACCAAGACCGGCAAGCCTCTGGACGGCTACCGCACCGAGGGTTACATAGCCGAGGGTCTGTTCACCTCTCAGGATGAGATCGACAACAGCCCCGAGCAGCTGCTGGGTACCACCGTCCGCCCGGGTGACATCAAGTACCGCGACGTCAACGGCGACGGCCGCGTGGACAACGACGATGTGGCCATCATCTCGCCCTACGGAACCCGCCCGCGCATACAGTACGGTATCGGCGCCAACCTGCGCTGGAAGAACTGGGATCTGGGCGTATTCTTCAACGGATCGGCCAAGCGCACCATCATCGCGGGCAACATCACGGCATTCGGTACCGAAGACTACAACGTGATGCAGTTCGTCGCCGACCGCGCATGGCGTCTGGACAACCCCGACCCCAACGCCGAGTATCCCCGTCTGGGTCTTACCTCGTCGGATGTGGCCAACAACATGGTGACCAGCACCTACTGGATGCGTAACGGTAACTTCATCCGTTTCAAGACTCTGGAGATCGGTTACTCGTTCAAGTTCGGCCGCGTATACCTCAACGGCGACAACCTCGCCGTGTGGAGCCCCTTCAAGGATTGGGATCCCGAGTTGGCATGGAACACCTATCCGTTGTCACGTACATTCACACTCGGTGTACAGCTCAAGTTCTAATCAACGATTAAAATTGGAAAACCATGAAATTAGGATATAACAAAATATTTGCAGTCGCCGCCTCGGCCATGATGCTCGCCTCGTGCGACTTTCTGGATGTGGCGCCCGCTCAGCGCGCCACGCTCAACGACGCGATGAAGAACAAACAGAGCACCGAGAGTTGGATGTACGGCTGCTTCTCTCAGGTGAAGTCGAAAAGCCCCGTCACGCACAATGTCTACGAGGCATCGACCGACGAGACGGTAGAGCCCGTAATCTGGGACTACGACCGCCACAAGATCGCGTTCGGTACCCTCAACGCGTCGACCATGCCCGACTCGTACTTCCGCCACCTCTACGGCGAGATCGGTAACTGCCACCTGTTCCTGCGCGAGCTGGAGCGTCAGAACCCCGATTTCCTCACCGAGCAGGAGAAGGCGCTCTACCGCGCCCAGATGAAGTTCGTCAAGGCATACTACTACTTCCGTATCCTCAACCTCTTCGGACCCTGCCCCATCGTGGACCAGTTCGTGGAGTCGTCGACCCAGAAGACCGAGTTCCCGGGCCGTTCGCACTACGACTACGTGGTAAACTACATATGCAACCTGCTCGACGAGGCCTATCCCGACCTTCCGGGCGAGTATGCGCTCGACAACACCTACGGCGGCGGCAGCAAGACCGCATGCAAGGCCCTCAAGTCGCGCGTGCTGCTCTACGCCGCATCGCCCCTGTGGAACGGCCAGGCCCCCTGGGCCAGCTGGACCAACCAGGGCAAGTACGAGACCCCGGGCTACGGCGACCAGCTCTTCAGCAAGACTTTCGACATCAACAAGTGGACTCTGGCCAAGCAGGCTGCCGAGGAGGCTCTCACCACCGCCAAGCAGTTCGGCCGCGAGCTGATGCAGGTGGAGACCGCGCTCACCATCGCACGCCAGAACGATGTACCCATCCTTCCCGAGAACGGCGGTAACTACCTGCCCGTGCGCTTCCAGGACGACCCCACCACCGAGGACGTGGACGAGGGCGCAGCAGCGCTGGAGGATTTCGCCAACCACGTGATGCTCATGCGCTTCGTGGCCGCATCGGACGAGACGATGGGTAACAAGGAGCTCATCTGGACCTACCATTCGTCTGGCGACATCGGACTTCCCGAGGCCAAGCCCCGCAACATCATCGCCAACAGCTCGGGCCAGTGGGTCGGCGGCTGGAGCGGCATGAGCCCCACGCTCAACATCGTGGAGCAGTTCTACACCAAGAACGGCAAGCGCCCCGCCGAGGATCCCCAGTTCGCCGAGGAAGGCGACTGGCTGAAGTCGGCAGGTCTGGGCGGCAGCCGTTCGGACATCATCAACCTCAACGCCGACCGCGAGCCCCGCTTCTACGCGTGGATACACTTCGACGGCTGCGACATCGGTCCCCTGATCAACCAAGGCAAGCCCATCCAGCTCGACCTCAAATCGAGCGACCGCGGCGCCAACGGACGAGCCAACTCGGGTTACAACTACTCGCAGGCCAACCGCGACCTGAACCAGACGGGATACCTGCCCGACAAGTTCTTCTCGCCCACGGTACGCTGGACGGCAAGCTCTAACAGCTGCAACCAGAAGACCTATCCCGTGGCTCTGTTCCGCATGGCCGAGCTCTACCTCAACCTGGCAGAGTGCTGCGCCGAGCTCTACATGAACAACGGCGACGAGGCCGAATTGCAGGCCGCCATCGACAACCTGAACGAGATCCGCCGCCGCGCGGGCGTTCCCGAGCTGACGAAGGACGACTGCAAGGAGAAGTCGATCCGCGAGTGGGTACGCAACGAGCGCACCATCGAGCTGTTCATGGAGGGTCACCGTTACTACGACCTCCGCCGCTGGGTAGAGTGCGAGAAGTATCTGGCCGCAGGCGTACGCGAGGGTCTCGACGCTTTCGTAAGCAAGCGTGTCAACCCCACGTTCGAGCAGTTCAACAAGCGCGTGAAGGTCGACGGCGACTTCGTTTGGACCAACCGCATGTATCTGCTGCCCATCCGTTCGCAGGAGCTTTACTCGAACCCGCAGATGGTACAGGCACCCGGTTATTAGTAGCAACCCTTTCAAGCAAACCAAAAGATGAAACATATAGTTAAAATAAGTCTTGCCGCGGCGGCGATGTTATCGCTGGCAGCGTGCGACAACTCGGATTACGAGTTGGACAATCTGATCCCCGACAAGTACAAGCGCGTCGTATGTATTCAGAACGAACAGAGAACCGATCTCGAATTGTTCGACGTGGGCTTCGAGCTCGACACCGAGATCACCGTACTCCGTTCGGGCGGCGATCCCTCGCTGGAGGCAGCCACCTCGCTGGTGGCCATGACGCAGGACGAGCTGTCGGAGTTCAATCCCGAATACAAGCTGCTCGATCCTTCGCTCTACACCATAGCGTCGAAGATAAACTTCGCTCCCAACGAGCGTTACAAGATCGTTTCGCTGGCCTTCTCGAGCGAGGCCATCAAGGAGATGAAGGAGAACTGCAACGACGGTACCTACTACGCGGCACTCAAATTGCAGCAGGAGGGCGAAACCACTGTCGACACCGACAAGTACTACATCCTGCGCCGCATCGTGGTCAAGGATGCCACCATCGATTTCGGGCTCTCGAACGGTGTGGTCAACATGAACCCCGAGAAATCGAGCTTCACCGTAAGCCTGCCGTTCAACAACACCGCGTTCGACATCGCCTGGGATCTCGAGGTGGAGAACGTCTTCAACGACACCGAGGAATCTACCGAGCTGGGTAACTCGCTGGCCGCCAAATATGCCCGCAAGGGTATGCCTCTGGAGGCCTTCGTCACCACCGAGTCGGCCATGGAGCCGGGTGTGAACAGCCTCACCTACTCGATCTCGATGCCCGAAGGCACTCCCTACGGAGTCTACTGGCTGAAGGTCAAGCTGTCGAACCCCACCCTCAACGAGGCGCCCATCGCCACTACCACGGGTGAGGATGTGGAGGCCGTGATCCGCTACGAGTACATGCCCGACGTGACGGTTTCGGGATTCCTGACCGCACTCAACGGTTCGGCTACCGCCCTCGATCGCACGGGTTGGGTATTCCACACCGAGTCGCAGATGGACAGCAACCCGGGCAGCGTGGTTCTCGACGGCGATCTGGGCAACTTCTGGGAGAACCGTTGGGGCAACGGAGGCTACGGAACTTACAACCTGCCGTTCAATGCCGTCATCGACATGGGTTCTAAGCAGAAGATCAACATCCTGGAGCCTTGGCGCCGCCCGGGCGGTTACGTGACCGACACCCGTACGATCGAGATCTATGCTGCCGAATCGGCCGACTACAAGACCGACCGCGAATCTATCGCATACGAAGGACTCACCTATCTGGGTACCGCCGATTTCGGTAACACGAGCAATACCCGTCAGGGCCAGCTGTTCGCACTCGATCCCGCCGAGACCCGCTACATCATAATGCGATTCGTAGGTACCAACCGAGGCAACTGCGCATCGCTGGCCGAGATCGGTGCCTGGACCACCGAAGAATAGACCATCCGAACCGTTGTCCGCAGACCCCGCGTCTGCGGACGGCGGCTTTTCGGAACAAGTCCACACAAACTGACGGACGCAATGCAACGCCCGCGGAACGACTGATCTGCGGGCGTTTTTTTATTATCACCCGCACGAACTCCGCTCGCAAGGCGGCGTTCGCTTTGAAAACCGCGACCGAAGCCGCAACGCTTCGTGTCCGAACCGCTGAAGATGAAAAGGACGCATATCATAACGGCTATCTGCATCGTGCTGTGCGCGCTCGCCCCGCATAGGGAACTCGGCGCCCGCGACGCCGCATCGCCGTACACGTCCTGCCCGACGGACACGACCCAAACGCCCGTCGGCATATCCGTAACCGACGACGACATGCTCGTCATACGCATGCGCCTGCCCCGAGCCCGTACCGTGATACTCATATTGTCGGTAGCGGCTCTTCTTGCAGCAGGCACCGCAGTGCTGCGCAGACGCAGAACGAGCGGATCGGCGCACATGCCTAAGCCCGATCGGGCCGACAGCACCGAACAAAGCCCCGACACCGAGGCTTGCGCCAAGTTGACCGCATGCCCTCACACCGATGCCGAACATTCCGACGCCGAATATTCCGACACGAAATCTCCGTCGCCCGAGCCGTCCCCTGCCGCGACCGACGCGACACCGACGACGGCACCCGATACGGCACCCGCGACGCCTGCAGAAAACGAGTCGTCGTCCGACAACGTAGTACCCGACACCGACGAGGGGACCGACGACATCGATCTGCCCCTGCTGACGCCGCCATCGGGCAGCGACACGCACATGCTGCAACGTCTCAACGAGTTCATCGCGCAGCATATCAACGAGGTCGACCTCTCGGTCAACGATCTCGCCTCGGCCGTATACATGAGCCGTTCCAACCTTTTCCGCCGCCTCAAGGCACTCTACGGCATCACGCCCAACGAGTATCTGCGGCGCAAGCGCCTGCTGTTCGCCGCCGCGCTGCTCCGACAGAACCGATACACCATCTCCGACGTATGTTTCATGGTCGGATTCAGTTCGCCGTCCTATTTCGCCTCTTGTTTCAGAAAGCAATTCGGCATCCTGCCTAAGAATTATATAAGGTAACAGACGGGCCAAAACCGCCTCCGCGAAGCGATAAACAAGAATTTATCCGCCGAATCTTGGAGAAACGCATTACGAATCGTAACTTTGCCTTGATTATTACAACCTGCCGAACGATTCGGCGAAAATTTAAGGTTAAGGTTATGAGCGTCGCGTCATTCCTTGCTTCCGACCACCCCACGGCATTCTCGTTCGAGGTTCTGCCGCCCGTGCGGGGCAAGAGTATCGAACAGGTATTCAACACCATAGACAAACTGATGCCGTTCGATCCGGCTTACATCAACATCACCACCCACCGCACCGAGATCATCTATCGCGAGGTATCGGAAGGCGTGTTCCAGCGCACCTCCGAACGCACGCGCCCGGGGACGGTGGCCATCGCCGCGGCCCTGAAAGGCCGCTACGGCATCCCCACGGTACCCCACGTCATATGCAGCGGCTTCACCCGCCCCGAGCTGGAGAACGAACTCATCGACCTCTCCTACCTCGGCATCACCGACCTGCTGGTGCTGCGCGGCGACCGCGCCAAGGGCGAGAACCGCTTCGTCCCGATGCCCGACGGCCACACGCACGCCGCGGATCTGTGCCGCCAGGTGAGCGATTTCAACGACGGGACCATGATCGACGGCTCGCGCCACGAGCCTCTGGCCGAGAGATTCTCGTTCGGCGTGGCGGGCTACCCCGAGAAGCACGACGAGGCCATGAACCCCGAGATCGACATCGAGCATCTGAAGGCCAAGATCGAGGCGGGCGCGGAGTACGTGGTGACGCAGATGTTTTTCGACAACCGCCGCTACTTCGATTTCGTCGCGCGCTGCCGCGCCGCGGGCATCGGCGTGCCGATCATCCCGGGTCTGAAGCCGCTCACGGCGCTGTCGCAGCAGGCGCTGCTGCCCAAGACATTCCACATCGACCTGCCCGAGGAACTGGCAGCCGAGTTCCGCCGCTGCCGCACCAACGACGACGCCAAGGCGCTGGGCGTGGAGTGGGGCATCGCGCAAGCCCGCGAACTCAAGGCCGCGGGGGTGCCGAGCATCCATTTCTACTCGATGAACGCCGCCGCGAGCGTCGAAGCCATAGCCAAAGCCGTCTATTAACCGCGCGCGCCGCAAACACGCAAGCGCGCAAATACGAAACCCGATGGCAGAAACCATTGAAACAGCTATCCGCAACCGCGTCCTCGTGCTCGACGGCGCGATGGGCACGATGATACAGCGCGCGGGCCTCACCGAGGAGGATTTCCGAGGCGACGAGTTCCGCGACCACCCCGTAAAACTCGAAGGCGACAACGACATACTCGTCCTCACGCGCCCCGACGTCATAGCCGACATCCACCGCCAATATCTCGAGGCGGGGGCCGACATCATCGAGACCTGCACATTCAACGCGCAGGCCGTATCGCAGGCCGAATACCGCACCGCCGACCGCATCGTCCGCATGAACCTCGCCGCCGCGCGCATAGCCCGCGCCGAGGCCGACCGCATGAGCCGCCTGACGCCCGACCGCCCGCGCTTCGTGGCGGGATCGATAGGTCCCACGGGCAAGACGGCCTCCATGTCGCCCGACGTGAACGACCCCGCCTTCCGCGCCGTCGATTTCGACACGCTGCGCGACGCCTATGCCGAGCAGATCGGCGCTTTGGTCGACGGTGGGGTCGATATGCTGCTCATCGAGACGGTGTTCGACACGCTCAACGCCAAGGCTGCCCTCGAAGCGGCACGCCTCACGTTCGAGAGCAAGGGGCGGCGCCTGCCCATAGCGGTGTCGTTCACCATAGCCGATGCCGCAGGACGCACCCTCTCGGGCCAGACGCCCGAGGCGCTGCTCGCCTCGCTGGCCCACGCCGCGCCGTTCGCCGTGGGTCTCAACTGTTCGTTCGGTGCCGAGCAGATGACGCCCTACCTGCGGCGCATGGCCGAGTCGGCCCCGTGCTACGTCAGCGCCTACCCCAACGCGGGCATCCCCGACGCTCTGGGGCGCTACGACCAGACGCCCGAGATCATGGCCCGCCACATCGGCCGCTTCATCGACGAGGGTCTGGTGAACATCGTGGGCGGCTGCTGCGGCTCCACCCCCGACCACATACGCACCATAGCCGCCGAGGCGGCACGCGCGACCGCCGTACGACGCCCCTCGAAAGGGCGCCTGCCGTGGCTGGCGGGACTCGACGGCTTCACGCCCGACGGCGCTTTCGTCAACGTGGGCGAGCGCTGCAACGTGGCGGGCAGCCGCAAATTCCTGCGGCTCATCAAGGAGAAATCATACGACGAGGCGCTGGCCATAGCGCGGCGCCAGGTGCGCGACGGCGCCATGGCGATCGACGTCAACATGGACGACGGCATGATCGACGCCCGCGCCGAGATGGTGCGGTTCGTCAACCTGATGGCCTCCGATCCCGAGACGGCGCGCGTGCCGTGGATGATCGACTCGTCGCGCTTCGAGGTGATCGAGGCCGCGCTGAAGTGCATTCAGGGCAAGCCCATAGTCAACTCGCTGTCGCTCAAGGAGGGCGAGGAAGTATTCCTCGCGCGTGCCCGCCGCGTGCGCGACCTCGGGGCAGCGCTGGTGGTGATGGCCTTCGACGAGCAGGGGCAGGCCACCACGTTCGAACGCAAGACGGAGGTGTGCGCACGCGCCTACCGCCTGCTCACCCGACAGATAGGCTTCGATCCGCACGACATAATATTCGACCCCAACGTGCTCACCATCGCCACGGGCATGAAGGAGCACGACACCTACGCCCTCGACTTCATCCGCGCCACGCGGTGGATACGCGAGAACCTGCCCCACGCCCACGTGAGCGGCGGCGTGAGCAATCTGTCGTTCGCGTTCCGCGGCAACAACTACCTGCGCGAGGCCATGCACGCCGTGTTCCTCTACCACGCCATCCGCGCGGGGATGGACATGGCGATAGTGAACCCCTCGACGGCGGTCATGTACGAGGATATCCCCGCCGATCTGCGCGAGGCTTTAGAGGATGCCGTTCTCTGCCGACGCGACGACGCGGCCGAACGTCTGGTGGCCGTAGCCGACAGGTTCCGCGACACCCCCGACGCCGAACGGCACGAGACCGCGCAGACCGACCGCCGCGCCGTGCCGCTCGACGAACGTCTGGCCGCGGCGCTGCGTCACGGCGACGACGAGCATCTGGAGGAAGACATTGCCGAAGCCCTCGCCGCGTATCCGTCGGCGGCCGACATAATATCGGGTCCGCTCATGCGCGGCATGACTTTAGTGGGCGAGCTGTTCGGCGCGGGCAAGATGTTCCTGCCGCAGGTGGTGAAGACGGCCCGCACGATGAAGCGCGCCACCGAACTGCTGCAACCCCACATCGAGGCGTCGCAGGCCGCGTCGGCCGCACACGGCAACGGCCGCTACCTGCTGGCCACCGTCAAGGGCGACGTGCACGACATAGGCAAGAACATAGTGGCCGTGATACTGGCCTGCAACGGATTCGAGGTCATCGATCTGGGGGTAATGACCCCGTCGGAACGCATCGTGGAGGCTGCCGTGGCCGAGAAGGCCGACTACATAGGATTGAGCGGACTGATAACCCCGTCGCTCGACGAGATGTGCCGTGTGGCGCGCGACCTGCGCGAGGCGGGCGTGCGCAAAACGGTGATGCTCACCGGGGACGCCGAGCC
>CAUHCL010000014.1 GCA_959604655.1 uncultured Alistipes sp.
TGCAAAGTAACACACTTTTTTATTCCTTTCCAAATATTTATTAACCTTTTTTTACGCTTTTTTTATCCCCCACCACAACAGCCCCTGAAGATCAATGAAATACAGGAGAAAGAAAATCTGCGCCACCGAACCGTCTAAGGCCCATAAACGGGTCGCGACCGCGGCGCGCGACAAATGTCGGGCAGCCTTGTTATTCTCGCCGGATATGTATACATTTGTAAAAGTTAATTACAGCAACCCAACAAATCGCTATGAAAAAACTATTATTTCTATTCGCGGCGCTGGCAATGTCGGTCGGCGTATTCGCCCAAAACATGCGGGGGACCGTCTATCTCAAGAACGGCAGCATAATTCATGGAACGATCGTAGAGCTGGTGCCTGAAAAATCGGTGAAGATACTTACCCGAGACGGCAACATATTCGCATACACCATGTCGGAGGTGGAAAAGATCACCAACGAAAGGGTTTCTACAAACTCTGTCGATCCGAACCGCGGGGGATATTCGAAATGGAACGGTCCCGAGACGGGATATCGCGGATTCGTCGACCTGAACTGGACCGTAGGCATAGGCGAATCTGCGGGCGCCGATTACATAGGAGTGCTCACATCGCACGGCTACCAGATCTGTCCCTACATCTACACGGGTCTTGGCATCGGGGTCAACTATTTCTACAACGGTTCGGCCGTCAACATACCCATATTCGCGGACATACGCAGCGACATATTGGAGGACAGGGCCGTCACGCCGTTCGTCGACCTGAAAATAGGATATTCGGTATTGGATGCCGAGGGATTGTACCTCTCGCCTTCGATCGGCTGCCGAATCAGAGCAAAGCGGGGCCTCGCATTCAATATAGGTGTGGGCTACACGTTGCAAAAATACAAATTCGAAATCTTCGACGGTTACGATTATTACGGTGGCAACCTCAATCTCGACGGCATCAGCATCCGCTTCGGGGTAGAATTCTGATACGAAGCAAAATATCCCCAACGAAACGGCTCACCCCATGCTCCGAGAAGCGGACTTGGGGTGAGTTCGTTTTTCGTCGGATAGGATTTTGCGGCAGTGCGGCGCCGATACATTATATATAACGCGGTGTGCGGGCCACAGCCGAAGAAACAAGCGGCCGCAAGCCCCTTGCCCGCTAACCCGAGGCTCGCGGCGTTTACGATGCGACACATGAACCGCAAAAAAAGCGGCGGCCCTTTCGGGTCGCCGCTCTGCATATCGGATAAGAATCGCGATTACTTGTTGTAAGCCTTCATTACCGAGATCAGGTCGAGAACCTTGTTCGAGTAACCCCACTCGTTGTCGTACCACGATACGACCTTAACGAAGGTGTCGGTCAAAGCGATACCGGCAGCCTTGTCGAAGATCGAGGTACGGGGATCGCCCAGGAAGTCCGACGATACGACAGCCTCCTCGGTGTAACCCAGAACGCCCTTCAGCTCGCCCTCCGAAGCCTCTTTCATGGCTGCGCAGATCTCGTCGTACTTGGCGGGCTTTGCGAGGTTTACAGTCAGGTCGACAACCGATACGTCCAGCGTGGGAACACGCATCGACATACCCGTCAGTTTGCCGTTGAGCTCGGGGATAACCTTACCTACGGCCTTGGCAGCGCCCGTCGACGAGGGGATGATGTTGCCCGAAGCGGCACGGCCGCCGCGCCAGTCCTTCATCGAGGGACCGTCTACGGTCTTCTGGGTAGCGGTGGTCGAGTGAACGGTGGTCATCAGACCGTCGGTGATACCGAACTTGTCGTTCAGAACCTTGGCGATGGGAGCCAGGCAGTTGGTGGTGCAAGATGCGTTAGAAACGATCTTCTGACCTGCGTAGGTGTTGGTGTTCACACCGCATACGAACATGGGGGTAGCGTCCTTCGAGGGAGCCGACATAACCACGTACTTGGCACCTGCGGCGATGTGAGCCTGAGCCTTCTCCTCGGTGAGGAACAGACCCGTAGACTCTACCACGTACTCTGCGCCTACCTCGTCCCACTTCAGCTGCGAGGGATCCTTCTCGGCGGTTACGCGGATAGCCTTGCCGTTAACGATGAGCTGGTTCTTCTCGGTGCAAGAGTCGATCGTACCGTTGAACTGGCCGTGCATGGTGTCGTACTTGAGCATGTAAGCCAAGTAGTCCACGGGGCAGAGGTCGTTGATACCTACTACATCATACTTGTCGGTCTGAGTGCAAGCTGCACGGAATACCATACGGCCGATACGTCCGAAACCGTTGATACCAATCTTAATCTGTGACATAATTTAGTTTGTTATATTAGAACTCTGTTATTTTTTTCACACCGCAAAGATACATACTTTCGCGTGTTTTTCAAAATTTTTTGTTAATTATATGCGATTCGGCCGATTTCATGCCGCACGGGTACGGCACGGGCGGCATCCGAACGTTCCGATCATGTCAAATATCGTGCGGGAGAGGGTTAACGGCGCTGCGAAGCCTCGTATTCCTCGACCTTTTTCGCGCGCTTGGCCATCGCCGAAGCGAACACGAAGTCGTTGAGCTCGCGGTTGTCGGCATGCAGTATGTCGTTCTTGGAGCCTTCCCACCACTTGTTGCCCTCGTAGATGAACACGATCTTCTCGCCGATCTCCATCACCGAATTCATGTCGTGGGTGTTGATGATGGTGGTCATGTCGTATTCCTCGGTTATGTCGCGGATGAGGTTGTCGATCACGATCGAGGTCTGCGGGTCGAGTCCCGAGTTGGGCTCGTCGCAGAACAGATAGCGCGGATTGAGCACTATGGCGCGGGCTATGGCCACGCGCTTCACCATGCCGCCGCTCAGCTCCGAGGGGTAGAGTTTGTGGGCATTGTCGAGATTCACGCGCTTGAGACAGAAGTTCACCCGTTCGAGCTTTTCTTCCTCCGACTGCTCGGTGAACAGGTCGAGCGGCAGCTTGACATTCTCCACCACGGTGGACGAATCGAGCAGCGCGCCGCCCTGGAATATCATCCCCACATCCTTGCGGATGGCCTTGCGGGACTTGAAGTCGAGCGTCGAGAAGCACACGTCATCGTAGAATATGGCGCCCGAGTCGATCTCGTGCAGCCCCACCAGACTTTTAAGCAGCACCGTCTTGCCCGAACCGCTGCGGCCGATGATGAGATTGGTGCGCCCCGTGAGGAACTCCACCGAAATGTCTTTCAGCACCGTACGTCCGTCGAACGACTTGACTATGTTTTGCGCCTTTATCATTTACGTGAGCAGCAGTTGCGTAAGTATGAGGTTGAATATCATTATGACTATCGAGCTCGACACCACGGCGCGCGTGGAGGCCTTTCCCACCTCCAGCGAGTTGCCCTTGGTGTAGTAGCCGCAGTAGGCCGATATGCTGGTTATGATGAACGCGAACACGGCGATCTTGATGAGCGAGTAGATCACCTCCCACATCACGAAGCAGTATTGCAGTCCCTCGATGTAGTCGGCGGGGATCATTATGCCCGTCAGCACCGCGATGAGGTAGCCGCCCGCCATGCCGATGAGCATGCTGAAGATGGTAAGGAACGGGAAGAACACCACCGTGGCCACTATCTTGGGCAGGATGAGGTACGACGCCGAGTTCACGCCCATGATCTCCAGCGCGTCGATCTGCTCGGTGATGCGCATGGTGCCTATCTCCGAGGCGATGTTGGAGCCCACCTTGCCCGCGAGGATGAGGGCCACGACCGTCGACGAGAACTCCAGAGTCATGGTCTCGCGCGTGGCATAGCCGATGAGGTAGCGCGGAATGAAAGGCGATTCGAGGCTTATGGACATCTGCAACGTGATGGCCGCGCCGATGAACACCGAGATGATGGCCGTGAGACCTATGGAGTTGAGACCCAGCGCCTCCATCTCGTAGAATATGCGTTCACGGTAGATCCGCATCTTTTCGGGACGCGAAAACACCTTCTGCATCAGCAGGAAATATCTGCCTATCGATTCGAACATATCGTTAAAACGACGAGCCGCGGAGTGTGGCGACAATCCGTCGGCATCGTGACGGGCAAAATTATGGAATTATTTTCAATTCGCCAAAATCGTGCCTGCGGGGCGGGCAGGCGGGGTATTGTCGCGATCCGAATGACCGCGCGGCCCGCTCGTCGGAGATATATTTACTCCGTCTCGTTCTTCTTCTCGCTCTCCACTTCCTCGAATTCCACGTAGTCGCCCACATTGGACTTCACGCGCTTCTCCCTCACCGAGGCGGTGTATATCTTCACGTCGCCCGCGCTGCGTTCGCCCCTCTCGCGCCGCGAATAGCGATTGTTCGGATCGTACCCCTCGCCGAAGTTGCGGGCTGCCTCCTCCTCGATACGGCGCCCCATGCGGCGCAGGCGGAAGAGCATGATGACTGGCCACGCCACCAGAAGCAGCGCGAGGACGAGTACGCCTATGAGCAGCGCCCCGAAAAACGAGGGCACGAATACCGCCAGCATGACGATGATGACCACCGTCAGGGGATTGTTTCTGACGAAAGATGCCATAGCGTCGATCAGAGCCGAAAATATGTTCATAATGCGGTGCCGAATTAATTGTATCCTTTGCAAAAATACAAAAAAATCGCCATTCCGTAAAAGATATGCTTCGTGTGTGGATAAAAAGTGTTATTTTTGACGACTAATTAACACACATCGATATGTCACACCAACTTTTAGCCGTTTCGCCCGTGGACGGCCGATATAACAGAGTCACGGCGGTCCTGTCCGACTATTTTTCGGAATATGCGCTCATCCGCTATCGCGTGCGCGTCGAGGTAGAGTATTTCATCGCCCTGTGCCGTCTGCCCCTGCCGCAGCTGCGCGAGGTGCCCGAATCGGCATTCGCCGAGCTGCGCAAGCTCTACACCGAATTCACCATGGCCGACGCCGAGCATGTGAAGGAGATCGAGAGCGTCACCAACCACGACGTGAAGGCCGTCGAATATCTGCTCAAGGAGAAGTTGGAAGCGCTGGGTCTGAACCGATTCCGCGAGTTCGTGCACTTCGGCCTGACCTCGCAGGACATAAACAACACCGCCACTCCGCTGCTGCTCAAGGAGGCGCTGGCCGATGTCTACAAACCCGCTCTGGAGGGCATCGTGGCCGAGCTGCGCGAGATGGCCGATCGGTGGAGCGACGTGCCTATGCTGGCCCACACCCACGGACAGCCCGCGTCGCCGACGCGCCTGGGCAAGGAGTTCCGCGTGTTCGTCGAGCGACTGGAGAAGCAGATCGCGCAGCTCGACGCCGTGGCTCCCGCCGCCAAGTTCGGCGGTGCGACGGGCGGATTCAACGCCCACCACGTGGCCTATCCCGAGATCGACTGGGTGGCTTTCGGCAACTCGTTCGTGAACGACACGCTGGGCCTCTCGCGCTCGCAGTACACCACGCAGATAGAGCATTACGACAATCTGGCCGCCACGTTCGACGCCCTGAAGCGCATCAACACCGTTCTGGTCGATCTGGCGCGCGACATGTGGACATATATTTCGATGGAGTACTTCCGCCAGAAGGTGAAAGCGGGCGAGGTGGGATCGAGCGCCATGCCCCACAAGGTCAACCCCATCGATTTCGAGAACGCCGAGGGTAATTTCGGCATGGCCAACGCCGTCTACGAGTTCCTCGCGGCCAAGCTGCCCGTATCGCGCATGCAGCGCGATTTGACCGACTCCACGGTTCTGCGCAACGCGGGCGTGCCCGTTGCGCACTCGCTCATCGGCTTCGCGTCGCTGCGCAAGGGACTGGGCAAGGTGATCCTGAACGAGGCCAAGCTGGCGGCCGATCTGGAGGACAACTGGGCCGTGGTGGCCGAGGCCATGCAGACCATCCTGCGCCGCGAGTCGTACCCCAATCCCTACGAGGCCCTGAAGGCACTGACCCGCACGGGAGGCCACATTACCGAGCAGACCATACGCGAGTTCGTCGAGACGCTCGACGTGGCCGAGAGCGTCAAGGCCGAGCTGCGCGCCATCACGCCCCATAATTATATAGGTATGGTGAAATAATCCTGCCGCACGGTACGGCACGAAAAATCCCCCTGCTCCTTGAACGGGCAGGGGGATTTTCATTCTCCGTCCGCCGTCTACAACTTGGGGAACACCATCGGGGCCTGCACGGTGACGAAGGCCGCGCCGTTGCCGTCGGTGGTGCACACCACCCGCACGGCCTTTATCGGCCGCGACGGATTGTCTATCGCCCCGCCGCCGTTTTTCAACTCGCACACGCGGCGGAACGTCACGCCGTCCTCGCTCACCTCCATGTATCCCGAATTGAACACATACCGCGGCAATTGCAGATTGCCCGTGCGGACCTCCAGTCGGCGGCACTCGACGGGTTTCTCGAAGGTATAGAGGATCCAGTCGCCCGCGCGCGAGGTGCGCGAAGTGCGCGCTATGCGGCCGTAGCTCTCGGCATTGGAATAGGGGAAACGCTCGCTCTGCGCGACCGACGAGGTGATGTGCACCTTCGGCTGCGCCATGCGGAAGCGCCCCGCCACGCCCGCCTCGGGGCTGCGCGCGCCGCCGTACACGCTGCGGAACGAATAGCGCTGCGGCTTATCGGTGCGTATCGGCCCCTCGTAGGGACGCTCGCCCGCTTCGCCTATCACACTGTAATATATGCGAGATCGGTCGTCGGTCGATGCCGTCAGCACTCCGTCGGCATACTTCACCGCAGGCGGAAAGAGGCGGAAATCGATGCCCATTTCGGCCATGCGGCTGCAATGACTGCTCGTAAGACGCGAATAAAACTCCGCCCAGCCGCCGCTGCGGCCGCGCCACGCCAGCTCGCTGAGCGCGCATATGCGCGGATAGGTCTGGTAATAGATAAAATCGTAATCGATGTCGGCGTCGCGCTGCGACAGATAGACCTCGCTCCAGAAATTGGCCTGCACCCCCGCCACATTGCGCATCTCGGCCTCGGTGAAGCCCTGCTCGGCGAAATCGAACGACAGCACCTTTTTGGCATCGAACACTGCGGCCCAGTCGTGCCCCGCCTCGCGCGGCGTCTGACGCATGTCGAAATAGAACCATGCCCCGGGCAGCACCACGGTCGAATATCCCTCGCGCGCCGACTTGCGGCACGCGCCGACATCCTTCCACGCGTAAACGAGAGCCTTGCGGTCGAGACCGCCCGAATTTATCGCCTCGTTCCACACGCACGGTATCTTGCCGCGCGCCTCGACCATGCGCGCCACGCGATTCATGAAATACTCCTGCAACTCGGCGCCGCTTCCGATGCCGCGGGCCGCCATGAGCGCCTTGCAGTCGGGGCACGACATCCATTGCGAGGCATCCACCTCGTCGCCGCCGATATGGAAGTACCGCGACGGAAAGAGTTCGGCCAGCTCGCCTATCACGTCGTCCAACAATTCGTAGTTGCTCTCCTTGGCCGCGCACAGCACGTTGCGCGTATCGTAACCGTCGGAGGCCTTGAGCGACGGCGTGTAGCCGCACAGCACCTCGGGATGCACGCTCGCCAGATCGAGGCTGTGCCCGGGAAGATCGATCTCGGGGATGATCTCGACGTTGCGCACGGCGGCGTACTCCACCAGATCGCGCATCTGCTCCTGCGTGTAGTATCCGCCGTAGCGTTCGTCCCAGCGGCCGTAGCGCGGAGCCACGGGCGAGTCGCCGCCGCGGAATCCCCCGACTTCGGCCAGCTCGGGGTGCGACTTTATCTCTATGCGCCACGCCTCGTCGTCCGACAGATGCAGGTGCAGCTTGTTGATCTTGTGGTGGGCCAGATTGTCGACGAAACGTTTCACCTCGTCGATCTCCATCCACGTGCGGCACACGTCGAGCATGAATCCGCGGTAGGCGAAACGCGGTTCGTCGGCCACGCGGCACGCCCCCGCCATCACGGGCAGCGTCAAGGCATGCGAATAGACCTTCGCGGGCAGAAGCTGCAACAGGGTCTCGATGCCGTTCTGCACTCCCGCGGCCGATCCGCTCTCGATCGTTATGCCCTCGGCGCCGATGTCGAGCACATAGGCCTCGGCCGCGAGATTTTTATTCGTCCCGAGCACAATATTTCCCGCCGACGCTCCGTTATATTCCTGAACCGACAGCGGAAGATATTCCGCGAGGTACATTGCCGAGGGACGGAGTTCAGGGTAGTGTGTAATCTTAGTTGTTGTTAGTATGGTAAATACTCCGTCCCTTTTCTTATACTCCCGCGGCGCGGGAACGATGTCGGCGGCACGGGCCGCGACCGAAAAGATCATGGCCGAAACGGCAAAAAATAGAGTTCGAAATCCCATATCGCAAAAAATTATTCATCGCAAAGTTACCATTTCCGACGGAAAATAATAACTTTGTGTGACATAATTCGATTTCGATATGAACGAACAGAAGAAACTCAAGGCTGTCGAGCGGCTGTTGGAGGTGATGGACACCCTGCGCGTAAAGTGTCCGTGGGACCGCGAGCAGACCTTCGAGTCGCTGAGGAACAACACCATAGAGGAAACCTACGAACTCGCCGACGCCATCGCCGACCACGACATGGCGGGCATAAAGGAGGAACTGGGCGACCTGCTGCTGCACGTGGTATTCTACTCGAAGTTAGGCGAGGAACAGGGCGCGTTCGACATGGCCGACGTAGCCGAGGCCGAGTGCGACAAGCTCATATACCGCCATCCGCACGTTTACAGCGACATACATGCCGACACCCCCGACGAGGTGACCAAGAACTGGGAGGCCCTCAAGCTGCGCAAGAAGAACCGTCGGGGCGGCATTCTCGGCGGCGTGCCTCGCTCGCTGCCCGCGATGGTGAAGGCCTACCGAGTGGGCGAGAAGGCCGCCAACTCGGGATTCGACTGGGAGCACAAGGAGGATATATGGGCCAAGGTGAAGGAGGAGATAGCCGAGGTGGAGGCCGAAATGGAGCGCCGCGACGCCGACCGCACCGCCGAGGAGGTGGGCGACCTCTTCTTCGCGCTGGTGAACATGTGCCGCCTCTACGGCATCGATCCCGAACTCTCGCTCGAACGCGCCAACAAGAAATTCATCTCGCGCTTCTCGCACATGGAACGCGAGGCCGAGAGCGACGGCCGCCTCTTCACCGACATGTCGGCCGAGGAACTGGACGTGCTGTGGCACAAAGCCAAGCAGGCGGAGAGCGGGCGATAGAAAAATGAGCACAGGATTTGCGGCCGAGTTTTCGGGCGCAGCCTGCGAAGTCGGCTGCCGAGCGGCAGCGAGCAGCGGGCCTTCGCGGGGCGAGGCTGCGGCCCGCACGACTCTGACGAGTCGTAATATGTTAACCGATAAAATATTTACCCCTATGGCATACATCAAGGAAATACGCGGCCACACGCCCGAGATAGGCGAAGGCACTTTCGTGGCCGAGACCGCCGTAATAGTCGGCGACGTGAAGATCGGCCGCGACTGCTCGATATGGTTCAACGCCGTACTGCGCGGCGACGTGAACTCGATCACCATAGGCGACCGCACCAACATACAGGACGGCGCCGTGATCCACACCCTCTACGACAAATCGCCCCGCCCGTCGCAGACCCATATAGGCAACGACGTGTCGGTAGGCCACAACGCCACCATCCACGGAGCCGTGATCGAGGACAACTGCCTGATAGGCATGGGATCGACCGTGCTCGACAACGCCGTGGTCCGCAGCGGCTGCATCGTGGCGGCGGGCGCGCTCGTGCTCTCGGGTGCGGAGCTGGAGCCCGACTCGCTCTATGCGGGCGTCCCCGCGAAGAAGATCCGCGAAGTCACGCCCGAGCAGCGCGAACAGATAATCAAGCGCACGGCACACGATTACCGCCTCTACGCCTCGTGGTACGAATAGCGCGGGGCACACGCAGAATGGACTGAATGAAAGATACCGCCGCCGAAAAACCGAAAAACCGAAATCCGTTACACGCCATGAACAAAAGGTTGAACCCCAAAAACTTGGCGAATATGATAAAGCTGAAGCACACGCGATCGACAGGCATTCTCAACCTGCTGATAGCCATTGTCATCACACTCACGGTCAATTTCTCGTACCTGCTGTCGATGATGGTCGAGCAACGCGAAAACAACGACCAGCGGCGACAGAACGAGCATTCGGAATTTCGCAAGCCCGAGCGCGAAGGCGTGCTGCATCTGTCGCGCGACGGTTACGGATATCTGTTGAGCGAAAGCACGCCCTCGCCCGAGCATCCCGACTCGGTGCGCGTCGACAGCGTTTTCGTGAACAACCGCAAGGTCAAATGGTACAATCTCAACGACGGCGACACCCTGCTGTGCACCATATTCCCCGGGCGCGGCAACTCCAACCCGGGACTCGACGAGGTGCTTCGCCAGAACGGCAACGAGATCAACGCCCCCATGATCTTCGACCGCCCCAAGCGCGACCAGGACATGGCGGTGCAGATGGTCTACTACTTCCTGCTCTCGTACCTTCTGCTGACCGTAATGACGGCGCGCATGCACAAGCAGAAATATCTCACGCGAAGCTACATGCAGCGCTGCGCGCTGGCCGTGGCGGCGGCATTCGCCTGCTACTTCTTCGCCCCTGTCATCAACTGGCAGACGGGAAAGGTGATGATGATGTTCCGCCACGGAAACATGTTCCTCGACCTGCTCGTCATGCTCAAATGCACCGTGGTGCTGGCCGTGGCGGTGCTCTACGGCCGAATCTACGCGCTGCTCTACCGCCAGCAGCAGATATTGCTCGAAAACGAGCATCTGCGCAACGAGAACCTCCAGACGCAATACAACATGCTGATGGGCCAGATCAGCCCCCACTTCTTCTTCAATTCGCTCAACTCGCTGGCCATGCTGGTGCGCGACAACGACGAGCAGAAGGCGCTGGCCTACATCGACCAGCTGTCGTACACGTTCCGATACATCATACAGAACGGACAGAACACCAAATCGACCCTTGAAGAGGAGATGGCCTTCGCCCACGCCTACGGCGAACTGTTCAAGGTGCGCTATGCCGACAAGCTGTTCTTCGACACCGACATCGATCCGCGTTACATGAAATGGACGCTGCCCGCGCTCTCGCTGCAACCGCTCATAGGCAACGCCGTGAAGCACAACACCATCACCCGCAAGCAGCCGTTCCACATATCCATCCGCACCGAGGGCAGCACGCTGGTGGTGTCGAACCGCAAGAATCCCAAGCTCGAACCCGAGCCGAGCACGGGCATCGGGCTCAAGAACCTGCGCAGCCGCTGGAAGCTCATCGCGGGAGAAGAGATACAAATCATCGAGACCGACGACGAATTTACGGTGCGTCTGCCTCTGCAAAAACCCGTTACGGAATGAATGTACTGATAGTGGAGGACGAGACGGCCGCCGCCGCGAACCTCAAGGCCATACTGCGTTCGATAGACCCCGACTGCAACATCACGGCGGTACTCGAAAGCATCGAGGAGACGGTGGACTATTTCAGCGACGCGGAGAGTACCATCCCCGACATCGTGTTCATGGACATCCACCTGGCCGACGGCGAATCGTTCCGCATATTCGATTCGGTCGACATAGCCTCGCCCATCGTATTTACCACCGCATACGACGAATACGCGCTGAAGGCGTTCAAGGTGAACAGCATCGACTACCTGCTCAAACCCATCAAGGCCGACGACATGCGGCACGCCATCGAGAAGTTCGCCCGCCTGAGCGGCACCGAGCGCACCGACTACAATAACAAGGTCGACACCATGATCGAGACCTCGAAGCGGGAGAGCCAACGCGTATTCCTCGTACACTACAAGGACAGGATCATACCTCTGAATATAGACGACGTGGCCTATTTCTACACCTCGAACGAGAAGGTCACCGCCTCGACATATTCGGGCGACCGCTACGCGATAGACCGCACGCTGGAGACGCTCCAGACCACCCTGCCCGACGACGAATTCTTCCGCGCCAACCGCCAGTTCATCATCGCGCGCAAGGCCGTGAAGGATATCGCCGTGTGGTTCGGCAGCCGTCTGTCGCTCAATCTGACGGTCGAGATTCCCGAAAAAATCATCATTTCGAAAGCCCGTGTGCCCGAATTCAAGCAGTGGCTCACGTCGGTTCACCCCGCCGATTAGGCGATTCACCCCCTCGATTGCGACGTTCGACCGATGCCTCGGCATCGGTTGCGTTGTTTTGTACCTATCTTTGTAACAGCAAAAGGATAGCAAGCCTCGGACAAATAGCCGAGACAATTCACCTAAAACGAAAACAGGATGAAACGAGTAAGAACATTGGCAATCGCAGCGGCCCTGCTCATGGGAACGGCCGCTTTCGCCCAGAATCAGGACGGACCGCAGCGTCCGCAACGCAAACAGCTGTCGGCCGAGGAAGTGGCCACCATGCGCACCGACCGCATGGCAAAATCGCTCGAACTCACCGACAAGCAGAAGGCCGAGATCTACAAGCTCAACCTCGAGAGCGCGGCCGAGCAGCAGAAAGAGCGCGAGGAGATGATGAAACTGATGCAGGAGCGTCGCGAGAAGCAGAAGGCCCGCGAGGAGGCTTGCGACGAGCAGATGCAGAAGATACTCGACGCATCGCAGTATAAGAAATGGTTGAAACAGAAGCAGAACGAGCAGAACCGCAGCCGTATGGGACAAGGCGGCGAAGGACGGTTCGGCGGCGGGAGACCCATGGGAGGAGGTCCTCAGGGTTTCGGCGGCGGAGGTTTCGACAACGGCATGGGATTCTAAATTCTTCAGTCCAATCTTCACAAGGGATCCCATATTCCATTCAAGGCAGTAATGGAAATTAGGTTGTTTTTCGGAAGGGGTGCCGTTCGTCATTTGGCACCCCTGTTTTGTCGATTCACCCCCGAATCGGCGCATGCAAGGTAAATAAATCCCTATATTTGTAACGTTTTCGTTAAGCCGAGGGCAGAGCCGAACTCGTTCAAGCTATGCCGAGGCGAGAAAACGAAGGCAGACAAGCCAAGATTTTTCCGCACAATCGGACATTGTGCGTCGGCCAACCGTGTGAAAACGAAATTTAATGAACAAATAAAATAGCGAAAAGCAGACAGGAGTATGAAGAAATTATTAAGTACCGTTCTTTTCATTTGCCTGACAGCGGCGGCATTCGCCCAGCAGCGCGGCAAACTCACCATGTCGGTGATCGACACGCAGACACGCGAAGGCATAGCCGGAGCCGTGGTCGAGGTAACGCCCGCAGGCGCACCCGACAGCGAGAAGAAGTATTACACCTCGGGATTCGGCGGCAAGACCGAGATCCCCAACCTCAAATACGGCGAGTACGACATAGTAGTCACGTTCCTCGGATACGACGATCTGAAAAAGAGCGTCAAGATCGACGCGGCCGCCAAGGATCTGGGCAACGTGGAGATGAGCGAGAGCGCCACCAACATCGACACCGTGGTGAAGGAGGTGCAGGCCATCCGCGCCTCGCAGAAGGGCGACACGGTGAGCTACAACGCCGAGGCCTTCAAGGTGGCCAACGACGCCGACGTGGAGGGACTGCTCAAGAAGATGCCGGGCATCACCATCACCAACGGCAGCGTGGAGGCCCAGGGCGAGACGGTGAAGAAGATCTTCGTCGACGGCAAGGAGTTCTTCGGCGAGGATGTGTCGACGGCCCTCAACTCGCTGCCCGCGCAGGCGGTAAAGAACGTCGAGGTCTACAACAAGCTGAGCGACAACGCCGAGTTTTCGGGCATGGACGACGGCGAGGGATACAAGGCCATCAACATCGTAACGTTCGAGAACATGCGCCAGGGCGTGTTCGGCAAACTCTACGCAGGTTACGGCTACCAGCCCGACACCGACGACATCACTGCGGCGAACAAATATATCTTCGGCGGTAATGTCAACTATTTCGAAAAGAATCACCGTCTGTCGGGCATCGCGCTGCTCAACAACATCAACCAGCAGAACTTCTCGTTCGAGGATATCCTCGGCGTGTCGGGTTCCACAGGCGGCATGGGCGGCGGTATGGGCCGCGGCGTGGGCCAGTACATGGTGCGCCCGCAGAGCGGCGTGGCCGCGGTAGGATCGATCGGACTCAACTACACGGGCTCGTGGGGTGAGAACGACAAGGTGAAACTGGAGGCCAGCTACTTCTTCAACCGCACCCGCACGAAGAACCTCTCGGAGACAATAAAATGGTACGAGGCTCCGCTCGAGGATCTGGGTACGCTGGAGCAGACGGGCTATTCCGACAACCTGAACTACAACAACCGCCTCAACGCCCGTTTCGATTGGCGCATATCGGAGAACCAGTCGATCATGTCACGCACGGGACTCAGCTTCCAGTCGTACGATCCGTACAGCATGACCGAAGGTCTGCAATACGGCGACGCCATACACAACATCATAATGAACGGCCGCGAAGCCAACCAGGGCGGATACAACATATCGGAGTTCCTGCAATACCGACTCAAACTCGGCAAGCCGGGCCGACTGCTCACCGCCGACGTGAGATTCGGATACCGCAATAACGACAACGACTCGAAAAGTTACTCGAATCAGGAGACCATCGACAACGGCGACGGCACCTACTCGCCCCTGTTGCGCTATCTGGCCAACGGTACCGATTCGAACAACACCAACATCGAGGGAGCCATAAACTACGCCGAGCCTCTGTCGAAATACTCGCAGATCAACTTCCAGTACCGTCTGGGCTACACGGGCCAGGAGAACGACAAACAGACGTGGAACTTCGGCAACGACGACTCTTACACCAACGGCGTGCTCGATCCGCAGCTCTCGAACAAGTATACCAGCGACTACACCACCCACCGCGTAGGCCCGGGCTTCCGTTACAGCAAGGAGCGCAACACCCTCGTGCTCGACCTGAACTACCAGTACTCGACCCTCAACGGCGAGGTGCAGGCCATGAACACCCAGGCGGTGAAACGCTCGTACAACGACTTCACCTACTTCCTGATGGGCAACTTCAACATCAACCGTCAGAACTCGATCCGCCTGTTCGTAATGTCGGGCACCGACAACCCGCGCATCACGCAATTGCAGAATCTGCTCGACATATCGGACTTGCAGTACGTAACGGGCGGTAACGAGCGACTCAACCCCGCCTACTCGCACCGAATCAACTTCCACTACAACAACACCAATCTCGAGAAGGGACGCACCTTCATGTGGATGTTCTCGTTCCAGAGCACGTCGGACTACATATCGTCGAGCATCTACACGGGCGAGCATATCCCGCAGAGCGTAATCGACGAGGTGGGCGCGACTCCCATACAGTACACCACCTACGACAACGTGGACGGATTCCTGAACCTCCGCACCCACATAAGCTACGGTCTGCCGCTCAACTTCATGAAGTGCAACTTCAACATCATGGCGGGCGTCAACTACTCGAAAATGCCCTCGCTCGTGAACGGCGCGCGCAACATGGCGAGCAACATAGGCTACGACGCCAACGTGGTGCTGGGCAGCAACATTTCGGAGAACATCGACTTCACCCTTTCGTGGAACGGAACCTACAACCAGGCCGACAACTCGCTGGCCGCGGGCGGCCGCAAGAACGAGTACTTCAACCACTCGGCTTCGGGATCGCTCAAAACGGTATTCTGGAAGGGCTTCACCTTCACCGCCAGCGCCAACTACGTGCAGTACATAGGTTTCACCAACGACTACAACGACTCCTACACCCTCTGCAACGCCTACATAGGCAAGAAGCTGTTCCGCAACCAGCTGGGTGAGATCATGGTCGGCGTGAACGACATCTTCAACCAGAACACCTCGTTCGCCCGCACCACGGGATCGGGATTCACGCAGAACTCGTGGAACAGCGTGATAGGACGTTACTTCACGGTGCAGTTCAACTACAACCTCCGCGTGTTCGGCAAGAAAGGCTCGCGCGTACTCTCCGACTACGGCATTTCGGACGGCAAGAGTTCGGCCCGCCGCATGGGTCCCCCGATGGGAGGCCCCGGAGGCCCGGGCGGTCCGAGATAACCGACAACCCGTAAAAGACAATTTCCCCCGCTGTTCGGAACAGCGGGGGAAATTGTTTTATCGACCGGCAAGACTTATTTCAACTTGTCGCGCTTCACGCCCTCGAAGGTCATCTTCACGGGCAGGATATTGCCCTCGGCATCGAACTCCAGAGGATCGATACAGGTGACGCGGTTGTTGCCGTCGGTCGCGCCGAGCGGATGGCGATGGTAGACTATGTAATACTTTCCGCTCTTGGGGTTGTGTATCACCGAGTGGTGCCCCGCACCCGTAGCCACGTTCTCGTCGGTGCGCAGAATCACGTCCTTGCGCACGAACGGACCGAACGGATTGTCGGCGATGGCATAGGCCACGCGATAGTTGGGACCAGTCCAGCCGCCCTCCGACCACATGAAGTAGTACTTGCCGTCGCGGATGAACATGAAAGGACCCTCGACATAGCCTTCGGGAGTGATCTCCTTGAATACGGTGCCGTCCTCGAACGGGATGAATCCCTTGAAGTCGTCGCGCAGCTTGGCCACGTTGCAATGCTGCCAGCCTCCGTAATACATATACCACGAACCGTCCTTGTCGCGGAACACGAACTGGTCGATGGGCTGTGCGCCGTTCACGATCTCGTTGATGAGCGGCTTGCCCAGATAATCCTCGAACGGACCCGCGGGATTGTCGGCCACGGCCACGCCTATGCCGCCGATCTCACCCTCGTGCACGTCATTCGCGCCGAAGAAGAGGAAATATTTGCCGTCCTTCTCCACGATGGCGGGCGCCCACAACGCACGGCGCAGCCACTTGATGCGCGAATTGTCGATGATGCGCTCGTGCTTGGTCCACTTCACCAGATCCTTCGACGAGAAACAGTCGAAAAACAATTGCTCGTCGAAAGGATGCGAGTAGGTGGGATAGATCCAGTAGGTGTCGCCGAACACCACGCCCTCGGGGTCGGCATACCAGCCCTCGAATATGGGGTTGCCCGATGTTTTCTGCGCCGATGCACTCAACGACGCCGCGGCGAATATCGCCGTAAGAAGAATTTTGCCTGTTGTTTTCATATGTGATCCGTATAATTTCATTTTCAATAAATCGACATAGCCGTGCTATGTCGGCAGTTCGCCGCCACCCCGCGCGGCGGACTGCAATTCGCTTTACGCTCTTGCAATCCTCCGCTGTCGGCGAACGGCCGTCGGCGCTATTTCAACCCCATCGACTCTATCAGAGCCTTCACCTCGGGCTTGTGACCGCGGAACTCGACGTATATGTCCATCGGGTGGCGCTGTCCGCCCTGCTCCAGCAGGTGACGGAACGCCGCGGCCGTGTCGCGGTCGAATATACCCTTCTCCTTGAAGAGCGAGAAGGCATCGGCCGCCAGCACCTCGGCCCACTTGTAGCCGTAATATCCCGCCGCATAACCGCCTGCGAAGATGTGGGTGAAAGCGTTGCTCATGGCAGTGCCCTCCACCACGGGCGTGATCTGCACGGGAGCCATCGCGGCGCGCTCGAAAGGCTCAATCTCGCCCTCGTAAGGCTCCTTGAGCGTATGCCATGCCATGTCGGCCAGACCGAACGAGAGCTGGCGCAGGTTCGAGTAGGCCGCCAGATAGTTCTTGGCCGCCACGATCTTGGCCACCAGCTCGGCGGGAATGGGTTCACCCGTCTTGTAGTGCACGGCCCAGCGGTCGAGGTACTCCTTCTCGGTGGCCCAGTTCTCCATGATCTGCGAGGGCAGCTCCACGAAGTCGCGGTAGACATTGGTGCCGTTCAGCGACTCGTACTCGCCCTTGGCCAGCATGCCGTGCAGCGAGTGTCCGAACTCGTGCAGGAAGGTGTTGAACTCGTCGAAGGTGAGCAGCGACGGAGTGGTCTCGGTGGGCTTGGTGAAGTTCATCACCAGCGACACTAACGGACGCGTCTCCACGCCGTCCTCGACGCTCGTGCCGCGGAACTCGGTCATCCACGCGCCCGAACGCTTCGACTCGCGCGGGAAGAAATCGAGATAGAGCACGGCCAGGAAATCGCCATCGGCATCCTTAACGTCGTAAGCCGTCACGTCGGGATGATAGACGGCGATATCCTTGTTGGGCGTGAACGTCAGTCCGTAGAGATTCTCGGCCGCCATGAACACGCCGCGGATCACATTGTCGAGCTTCAGATAGGGTTTCACCTGCTCGTCGTCCACGGCATACTTCTCCGACTTGTACTTCTCGGCCCAATAGGCCCAGTCCCAGGGCATCACATCGCCCTTGAAACCTCGCGACGCGGCGTAGGCGTTTATCGTCTCGTAATCCTTGCGGCCGTAATCGATCGTCTCGGCGCGCAGCTCGTCGAGGAACGAGGTAACGGTGGCGGCACTCTCGGCCATACGCTCTTCGAGAACGTAATCGGCATAGGTTTCATAGCCCAGCAGGTTGGCGATCTTCAGGCGCAGCGACACGATGCGGCGTATGAGCTCCGAGTTGTCGAACTCGCCGCCCAACGCGCGCGAATTGTAGGCGCGGTAAAGCTTCTCCTTTATGTCGCGCTGCGACGAATAGGTCATGAAAGGCACATAGCTCGGCGCCTTGAGGGTCACCGTCCAGCCATTCTCGCCGCGCGCAGCGGCATCGGCGGCAAGCCCCTCACGAACGAACTCGGGCAGCTCGGCCACCTTCGACGCATCGGTTATGTTGCAGGCGAATGCGTTGGTCGCCGAGAGCGAGTTCTGTCCGAACTTGAGCGTGGCCTCCGAGAGTTCCGAGGTGTATTTGCGGTACAGCTCCTTGTCCTCGTTGGACAGAGCGGCGCCCGAGCGGGCGAAGCCCTTGTAGGTATCCTCCAACAATTTCACGTCGACCTTGGACAATCCGCGGCGCGGACCGTCGTAAACGGCCTTCACGCGGGCGAACAGAGCGGGATTCAACGCTATGTCGTTGCTCAGTTCGGTCAGCTTGGGCTGTATGCGCAGCGCTATGGCGTCCATCTCGTCCGAGGTGTCGGCCTCGCGCAGATTGTAGAATATGCCCGATATGCGGTCCAGCAGACGCCCCTGACGCTCCATCGCCACTATGGTGTTGCGGAACGTTGGCTTCGCCGGATTGTTCGCTATGGCCTCTATCTCGGCCCGCGACACGGCGATGGCCGTCTCGAATGCGGGTTCGTAATCGGTGATCTCGATCTTGTCGAAAGGCGGTGTGTTGCGGGGAGTGTCCCACTCGCCCAGCAAAGGGTTCGTCGTGTCGATCTCGGGAAGATCGGCCACGGGCATCGAATCGCCCGCGCAACCTGCCGCAAAAGCGCTGATTGTCATAAGTAAAAAGAATTTTTTCATCGTTATTTTCAATTCGGTTTCTTCAAATAACCAATATATCTTCGGCGGCTGGGGGGGGGCGCACCGAAGGTGCGAGCCGCCGAAGATAATAATGCCTGCGGCATTATAAATCTACTCCGCCACCGCTGCTGAATCGGCCTCGGCACGTGCCGCCTCGCGTTCGCGGCGCGACTTCTCGGCCCTTTCGCGTGCCTGCGCGCGGGTATCCACGGGTCCGACCTCGCGGACCTCGGGCGCCTCCGTCTGCTCGGGCGCCTCGATCAGGCCTCGGCCGAGAAGCATGGCATCGGCATCGGGCTCCGCCCCGCGGAACGCACGATACATATCCATGCCCGCACGGCTGCCTCCGCGCGAAAGGATCTCGCGGCGGAAACGCTCGGCCGTGGCGCGGTCGAACAGATCGCCGCTCTCGACGAATGCGCGGAAAGCATCCTTGTCGAGCACCTCGGCCCATATATAAAAGTAGTATCCCGCCGAATATCCGCCGTCGAATATGTGGCTGAAATAGGGATAGCGGTAACGCGGCGCGATCTGCGGGATAAGCCCGCGCTTCACCGTAAGCGCCTCGCGCTCGAAAGCGTCGACGTCGATCGGCTCGGCACTCGCTATCGAGTGTATATCCATGTCCGACAGCGCCGCGGCGACCAGCTCGGTCGTGGCGAAGCCCTTGTTGAAGAGCGAGCTGCGGCGTATCTTGTCTATCATCTCGTCGCTCATCACCTCGCCCGTGCGATAGTTGACCGCATATTGGCGCAGCATCTCGGGCGTAAAGGCCCAGTTCTCCATGATCTGCGACGGCAGCTCGACGAAATCGCCCTCCACCTCGGCCAGCCCGCGGTAGCGCACATCGGCGAAGAGTCCGTGCAGCGCATGTCCGAACTCGTGGAACAGCGTCTCGGCCTCGTCTATCGACAGCAGGGCGGGAATGCGGCCCGACGGACGGGTGAAGTTGCACACGATGCTCACCACGGGCCCCACCCGACGGCCGTCGCGATAGGTCTGCTCGGTGAAATGGCCGCACCATGCGCCGCCGCGCTTGCCCGCACGGGGATGGAAATCGAAATAGAGCGCTCCGAGCGGCGTCTCGTCGGCGTCGATCACTTCGTACACCTCGCATTCCTCGTTGTAGACGGGTGCCGTCAGCGGACGGAACGTGATGCCGTACAGGCGGTTGGCCAAAAAGAATATGCCGCCCTTAACGTTGTCGAGCGAAAGATACTGGCGCACGCCCTCCTCCTGCAGGTCGTAGTCCTCCTTGCGGACCTTCTCGGCGTAATACCACCAGTCCCACGGCTCGAACACGGCATCCTCACCCTCGTCGCGGCGCAGCATGGGCATCATGCGCTCCAGCTCGCCGCACGCACGCTCCAGCGCGGGCGTCCACACGCGGTCCAGCAGGCCGTACACGGCTTCGGGACTGCCCGCCATCTGGTCGGAGGTGACATAATCGGCATAAGAGTCGTACCCGAGCAGGGCCGCCTTCTCGTAACGCAAGGCCGCCATCTCGGCCACCACGGCCTTGTTGTCGTGCTCGTTGCCGCGGTCGCCGCGCGATATGTAGGCATTGTAGATGCTGTCGCGCAGCGAGCGTTTCTCGCAATAGGTCAGCAGGGGCAGCATGCTCGGCTTCTGGAGCGTGAACACATGCTTGCCTTCGCGGCCCGACGCCTTGCCCTGCTCCAGAGCGGCGTCACGCACCACGGTGGGAATACCTTTCAGTTCCTCGACCGTAAGTTCCATCGCAAAATCGTTGGTCTCGGCCAGCAGATTGCGCCCGAACGTGACGCCGAGCCGCGACAGACGCTCGTTTATCTCCTTCAGGCGCGCCTTCTTATCGGACGGCAGCAGCGCGCCCGCGCGGACGAAGCGGTCGTATATCTTCTCGGTGAGCCGCAGCTGCTCGGCGTCGAGATCCAATGCCGCGCGACGGTCGTAGACCGACTTTATCTTGGCGAACAACGCCTCGTTCATCATCACGGCATCGCGGTGGGCCGCCAGCACGGGCATCATCTCGGCCGCCACAGCCTGCATACGCTCGTCGGTATCGGCCGCGTCGAGCAGCTCGAACACGGCGCTCACGCGCGAGAGCATGCGGCCCGACTCGTCGAAGGCCAGCACGGTGTTATCGAAATCGGGCTCGTCCTTGGACGACACTATGGCCGCGATTTCCTCGTCGTGCAGCGACATGCCGCGCTCGAAAGCGGACCTGAAGTGATCGACGGTTATACGGTCGAACGGAGGCGCGCCGTAGGGAGTGTCCCACTCCGCCTCGAAAAAGGGATTTCCTCCCGTGTCGCCCGCGCGGTGGCAGGCCCCGAAAGTCACAACAGTCATCGCCGACAGGAATAAAGGAATGAAGCGTTTCATTACTTGACATATAATTAATACCTTTGCAAAGTTAATACAAAATACGTATCCGCAAAAACATCTTCGGCGCCGCAGGGAGTCGGCCGCGGTTCGCCCTCGGCGGCAGGAGCGCGGCGGAATGCCGACATCGCGCCGCGATGCCGAAATGCCATGCGGACAAACCCGACATCAATTGATCGACCATGCAACTATTCTACGCTCCCGACATAGTCCCGCCGCACCACACGCTGAGCGAGGAGGAGTCGAAACACTGCGTGCGCGTGCTGCGTCTGGGCGTCGGCGACGAGCTTCATCTCACCGACGGCCGCGGCAACCTCTACCGCTGCCGCGTGACGGATCCCAACCCCAAGCGCTGCGCCGTCGAGACGGTGGAGACCATCGCCGAGTACGGCAGGATGCCCTACGGCCTGACCCTCGCCGTCGCCCCCACGAAGAACATCGAACGCTTCGAGTGGTTCCTCGAGAAGGCCACCGAGGTGGGCGTGACCCGCATAGTGCCCGTGGAGTGCGACCACAGCGAACGCCGCATCATAAAGTACGACCGCGAGCTGCGCGTGATAACCTCGGCCGTCAAACAGTCGCTCAAGGCCTACCACCCCGTGCTCGACGAGCTCACCCCGCTGCACCGACTGATCGCCTCACCGTTCGACGGCCGCAAGTTCATAGCCCACTGCGACGATAACGCCGCCGACCGACGTTATCTTGCCTCGGAGATAGGGAAAAATGAAAATATTTTAATTTTGATAGGCCCCGAGGGAGATTTTTCACCCGAAGAGATTAATTTTGCGCTCGAAAACGGATTCGAGCCCGTAACGCTCGGGCCGCAAAGGCTCCGCACGGAGACTGCGGCCGTGACAGCCGCGGTAATGGCGGCCGTAGTGAACGGGCTGTAAAACAATTTGACGACAATCTGATATGTTCTATCTCTACCTGCTTTTGGCTCTGGCACTGTTGGCAGGCGTGCTGTTCGTCGCACCGCTGCGCTGCAAGGTGTGGATGGCGCTGGCCGCAGTGACCGCCGCAGCCGCGGCCGTCGCGGTGCCCGCGATCGGCGTGCTGGCGGGCGCTCCCGCCGAGACGCTCGTGCACATCGAAGGGCCGCTGTTCGGCTGCGAGCATATCGCGATCGATCGGCTGTCGGCGCTCTTCCTGCTCATCATAGCGGTGTCGGGCATTGCCACGGTGCTCTACTCGCGGGGCTATCTGCAAAACTATCTGGCCGAAAAATCGTCGGCGCACATCTCGCTGCACTACTTCTCGCTCACCGTGCTGGTACTCTCGATGATGCTGGTGGTGATGTCGAGCGGCGGATTCTCGTTCCTGCTCGCGTGGGAGCTGATGACCATAGCGTCGTTCCTGCTCATACTCTTCGACGCCCAGCGCGCCGAGGTACTGCGCGCCGCGCTGGCATACCTTATAATGATGCACATAGGCTTCGTCTTTCTGGTGGCGGGCTTCGTCGGGATATACGCCGCGTGCGGCTCGGCCGACTTCGCCGATCTGCCCGCATGCTTCGCGGCGGGACGCACGGTGCCGCTGTTCCTGCTCTTTCTGGCAGGCTTCGGCATGAAGGCGGGTCTGTTCCCGATGCACGTATGGCTGCCCGAGGCGCACCCCGCGGCTCCGTCGCACGTGTCGGCCGTGATGTCGGGCGTGATGATCAAAACGGGAGTCTACGGCGTGATCCGCGTGGCGTGGGAGATCACCGACCCCGCGCAGATACACACGGCTGGAGTCATAATCCTCGCGGCGGGAGCCGTCACGGGATTGTGGGGCGTGATCCTGGCCGCCGCGCAGAACGACGTGAAGAGGCTTCTGGCCTACTCCAGCATAGAGAACATAGGAGTCATTTTCATAGGTCTGGGCATAGCCATGCTGGGCCGCGCGGCGGGCAATCCCGCCATAGCCGCACCCGCACTGTGCGGCGCGCTGCTGCACACGGTGAACCACTCGATGTTCAAGTCGCTGCTCTTCTTCGGCGCGGGCAACATCTACTCGAAGATGCACACCACGCTGCTCGACCACTTCGGCGGCGTGGCCAAGAGCATGCCCGTGACGGCCATACTGTTCCTCGTCGGCACGCTGGCCATCTGCGCCCTGCCGCCGCTCAACGGCTTCGTGAGCGAGTTTCTGATCTATTTCGGCATGCTCGACAGCGTGAGCGACGGCACCGACACGCTCTGCGCCGCGGGCGGACTCATGGCCCTGGCCCTCATAGGAGGCATAGCGGTGCTGGCCTTCACCAAGCTCTACGGCACCGTGTTCCTCGGCTCGCCGCGCCACCACCACGTGGCCGAGGCCGACGAGGTAGACAACTGCCGCATAGCGGCGATGGCCATACCCGTGGCGGGGATCGTTGCGATAGGCCTGCTGCCCCAATACGCCGTGCGCATGGTGAGCGGCATAGCGGAAGGATTCATCCCCTCGGCCGCGCAGGCCGTCGAGGCCGACATGGTGCCCGCCCTCGGGCGCGTGTCGCTGACGGGATGGCTGCTCGTGCTGGTCATAGCGTTGATCTACACGGCCAAAAGCCGCGCGCAACGCAGCCGCACGATAGCCGAAGGCCCCACGTGGGGCTGCGGATTCACCTCGCCCAACATACGCATGCAGTACACGGGCGAGTCGTTCGCCGAAGGTCTGGAGTCGATCGCCGACTCGCTCACGCAGAACACCGTCGAGGGTCGCGCCGTGGGCAAGAGCGAGATATTCCCCTCGGCACACAACTACAACGTACGCCACAAGGACCGCGTAGACCGTCTGTTCGCCGCATGGTGGATGGAGATGCTGCGCCTGATAAACAAACGCATCATGCGTCTGCGCACGGGCAAGATCAACCACTACATACTCTTCGCCCTGCTCTTTCTCGTGGCGGTGTTCATACTCTCGATCCTAAACCTCATTTAGCGTATGGGAACAGCACTCAATACCATTCTGATGATAACGGTGGCCCTGCTGACCACGGGCGTCATAAACCGCACGCGGGCCATCCTCGCGGGGCGCAAGGGCGTACGGTTCTTCAACCACGTGAACGGCGTGGCGCTGCTGCTCCGCAAAGGCTCGGTGTACTCGACCACGACCACGGCCCTGTTCCGCATAGCACCCGCCGTATATCTCGGCGCGGCCGTCACGGCCATGCTCTTCATCCCCGTGGCCGATCTCGACCCGCTCATCTCGTTCGAGGGCGACATGATATGCTTCGCCTACACGCTGGCGCTGGCACGTGTGGCCATCATCCTCGCCGCGATGGACACGGGCAGCTCGTTCGAGGGCATGGGAGCCTCGCGCGAGGCCCTCTACGGCGCACTCGTGGAGCCCGCCATGATGATAGGCTTCGCCACGCTGGCCATGTTCTGCGGCTACACCTCGTTCGCCGACATCTTCGCGCGCGAACAGTCGTTCGACCTGCATCTTACGATCGTGATGCTGCTCACGGCCTACCTTTTCGTGAAGATAGCCTTCGTGGAGTCGGGACGCGTGCCCGTCGACGACCCGCGCACCCATCTGGAGCTTACGATGATCCACGAGGTGATGTGTCTCGACTACTCGGGCATCGACCTGGGACTGATCCACATGGCGGGCTGGCTCAAGACGGCCTGCTTCTCGATGATCGCCGCCGACGCCGTGGCCGCCGTATGCTGCTTCCGCTGGTGGTTCGCCGCGCCGCTGGCCATAGCCCTCACGGGTCTGGCCGTGGGCATAGTGGAGTCGACGCAGGCGCGCAACAAACTCGCGCGCAACACCACATTCATAGTGACCCTGACCGCGCTGGCGGCCCTGATATTCTTCATCGGCTACCTGCTGCAACTCGACATAAACATTTAACCGCCCGCCCATGCTTCTATCGCTTATAATATTGTACGTACTGACGCTCATCTATCTGTCGATCGTGGAGCGTTTCCGCAACTACGCCTCGCTCATAGCCTTTCAGGGCTGGATTCTGCTGGGTATAGCGCTGCTGCGGCTGCATTCGCTCGACTGGATCGAGCTGTCGTTCGTCATACTCGAAACTTTGATATTCAAGGCGCTGATCGTGCCCGCCATATTGCAGCGCGTCATCCGCAAGACCAAGATCAACCGCGTGCGCACCTCGGGTTCGGCGCAGTTCAACTCGCTGCTGCTCTCGGTGACGGCCCTTATAGCCAGCGCGCTGGTGACCTACTACGTGGCCGACTCGTCGGTGCACATGATCTTCTTCGGCGTGGCCCTCTACGCCCTGCTGAGCGGATTGATCCTCATCGTGCTGCGCTCGCGCATCTTCACCCACATGGTGGGATTCCTCGTCATCGAGAACGGCGTGTTCCTCTTCTCGATGGCCATAGGAGTGGAGATGCCGATACTCATCAACACGGCCATACTGCTCGACATCCTCATCTCGGTGCTGATGCTCGGGCTGTTCATGACGCGCGTCGACCGAGAGATACACACCGACGACAGCGATTCACTGACCCACGTAAAGGATTAAAGCGACATGATATACATCTTCTTCGCCATGTGGCTGGCCGCCGGCGCCGCCACCTTCTTCGCCCCCGGCAGACGCACGGTGCACCTGCTCTGCGGACTCTATATGGGCGTGCACGCCGCATTCGCCGCCCGCCTGCTCTTCGGCGGCACGTTCCTCTCGACCTCGGGCGCATTCTTCACCTTCGACGAGGCAGGAACGGCGTTCTACATCCTTATGGTCGTGGTGGCGGCGTTCGTGTTCCTGCACTCGCAGGAGTACCTGCGCGACGACGGCATAACGGCCTACCGCACCTACTTCGCGCTGCTCATGCTGCTCACGACAGCCATCACGGGCGTATACTTCGCCAACAACATAGCCGTCACGTGGATCCTGCTGGAGACCACCACCCTGTGCGGCGCGGGAATCATCTACCACCGCCACTCGGAAGCGGCTCTGGAGGCCACGTGGAAGTATCTGTTCGTATGCTCGACGGGCATCGCCATAGCCTATCTGGGAATCCTGCTGCTGAGTGCCGCGGCGGCCAACCGCTCGCTCGGCTACGACGAACTGCGGATGCTCATCGCCGAGGGCAACCCGCTCTACCTGAAAACGGCGTTCCTGCTCATACTGACGGGATACAGCTGCAAGATGGAGATATTCCCGCTCTACACCATCGGCGTCGACGCCAACTTCGCCGCGCCCGCACCCGCCTCGGCCATGATATCCACGGGACTGGTGAACGCGGGCTTTCTGGCCATATTCCGCGTTTACAAGCTGTTCGCCTCGACCGAGGTGTTCCCGTGGGTGCGCCACGTGCTGCTCATCATCGGCGTGCTGAGCCTCTCGGTGGGCGCGCTGTTCCTGCGACGCACCAACAACTACAAGCGTTTCCTGTCTTACTCCACCGTCGAGAACATGGGCATAGCCGCCATAGGTCTGGGCATAGGAGGCATAGGCGTGTGGGCGGCCGTGTTCCACGTGATGTGCCACACGCTCATCAAGAGCAGCCTTTTCCTGCAAATAGCCGTCGTGCGCCAGGTCTACAACGGTTACCGCATAAACCGCATAGGCGACTACATCAACATCAACAAGGTGGGCGCCATAGGTCTGCTGGCGGGCATGGTCGTGGTGCTGGCATTCCCGCCCTCGCCGCTGTTCGTGTCGGAGCTGATGATCCTCTCGCAGACCATCGCCTCGACGGGGTGGTGGCTCGCAGCCGTGATGGTGCTGCTGCTCTGCATCGTCATCTATTCGATCTGCTACCGCGTGATAAAGCTCTGCTACCAGCCCAACCAGGACGAGCTGCACCTTTCGAAGATCAACCGACGACTCTCGTACGGAGCGCTCACGCTGCTCGTGGCCGCCATAGTGCTCGGCCTCTGGCAGCCCGCGCCGCTGCGGATGCTCATCGACCGAATAGCAACCCTTTAAGCCGTCAAGCCATGAACTACCATATAACAGACAACTTTTCGCGCGCCGTAGCGCTGAAGGAGATACCCACGGTCGATTACGCCGCGCTGTACGACGATCTGCGCGAGCGGCTGAAGCAGGAGCGCTACCACGTGGCGCACTACTTCGCACTGCCCGACGGCTCGCTGCTGCGGTTCTACATCGTCCTGCTCGACGACCAGGAGCACCGCATAATGCTCGCCTCGTTCACGATGGACTATTACGACGACACGGCGCTGCCGTCGCTCACGGCGCTGCACCCCGCCCTGCATCCGTTCGAGCGCGAGATAGCCGAACTCTACGACGTGGAGTTCGACTCCATGCCGTGGAACAAGCCCCTGCGCTTCCCCTTCGACCGCCGCAACCGCAACTCGACCATCGACAACTACCCCTTCTACACCATCGAGGGCGATTCGCTCCACGAGGTGAACGTGGGACCCATACACGCGGGCATCATCGAGCCAGGGGCATTCCGTTTCATCTGCAACGGCGAGAACGTGCTGCATCTGGAGATCGCGCTCGGATACCAGCACCGCGGCGTCGAACATCAGTTCGCCGCCACCGACAACCGCCTGCGCCAGACCCTGCTCGCCGAATCGGTGGCGGGCGACAGCGCGGTATCGCATGCCTCGGCGTTCGTGGCGGCCATGGAGAAACTCGCCGACCGCAAGGCCGACGACCGTCTGGCCACGGAACGCGCCATAGCGGCCGAGCTGGAACGCATGGCCATGCACATTGCCGACACGGGAGCCTTGTCGATGGATGTGGGCTACCAGCTGGGGCAGGTGGCGTGCGAGGCGCTGCGAACCATGACCATAAACACCACGCAGGCCTGGTGCGGAAACCGTTTCGGCAAGGGACTGATACGTCCGTTCGGCACCAACAAGCCGCTGACGGCAGAAAAGGCCGCCATGATACGCCGCAACGTGGCCGAGATACGCCGCCGTTACGACGAGGTGCGGCAGGATATAAAGAGCTCCCCCACCCTGCTGGCGCGCTACGAGCAGTGCGGCGTGGTGCCGCGCGCCGACATGCTGCGCATAGGAGGCGTGGGAATGGCGGCCCGCGCGAGCGGAGTGGCCCGCGACATACGCGCGTCGCACCCCACGGGGGTATACGCCTCGATCGCCCACGAGAGCATGGTGAAGCGTCACGGCGATGTGATGGCGCGACTCATGGTCCGCTGCCGCGAGGTATTGCAGTCGGCCGATCTGATCGAACGCCTGCTGGCCGATTTCACACCCGCACCCGATCCGTCACGCCCCGACTACGAGGCCGCTTTGGCACCCGCCTCGCTCGCCGTGGGACTCGTGGAGGGATGGCGCGGCGAGATATGCCACGTGGCCGTGACCGACGACGAGGGACGCATCGCAGCATACAAGATAAAGGATCCGTCGGTGCACAACTGGCTGGCACTGGCGATCGCCGTGCGGGGCGAGGGCATATCCGACTTCCCGATATGCAACAAGAGTTTCAACCTCTCGTACTGCGGCCACGATTTGTAAGAAGCGAGCCGCCGCAAAACGGCTCCGAAACCAAGATTTAACGAACGAAGCATCATGATACTGCCGAAGATAAAAGTGTTGCGCAGCCACGGCCTGCAATACATACCCGACCTCAACGCCGTGGAGCTGACAGAGGAGTTCCGCGGGCGTCCCGTGCTCACCGCCACCGACGACATGTCCGACGCGGAGGCCGCCGCCGCGCTATGCCCCACGGGGGCCATCCGCACGGCGCCCTTCACGCTCGACATGGGCCGCTGCCTCTTCTGCGGCGAATGCGCCCTGCGCGCCCCGCGCAACATACGGTTCACCAACGACTACAAGATCGGGTCTGCCGACCGCGAGGCTCTCGTGGTCCGCGTCGGCGACGAAGCGGTCGATTTCCATGCCGAGAAGGTGCGACCCGAGATTCCGCGGCTGTTCAACCGCATACTCCGTCTGCGTCAGGTATCGGCGGGCGGCGACGCGTCGGTGGAGATGGAGCTGAATGCCACGGGGAACGTCAATTTCGATTTCGGGCGCTACGGAGTGGAGTTCACCGCCTCGCCGCGTCATGCCGACGGAGTGGTCGTGACGGGTCCCGTCACCGCGAGCATGGCCGAGCCGTTGCAGATATGCTACGATGCCGTGCCCGATCCCAAAGTCCTTATCGTCTGCGGATCAGAGGCCTGCTCGGGAGGTCTGTACGCCGACAGCCGTGCCGTCGACCGCTCGTTCTTCAATCGTCATCACGTCGATCTGTGGCTCCCGGGAGCGCCCACGCACCCCATGACGTTCATCGACGCCGTGATGAATCTCGTGGGGCTGAAAAAACGTTAGGCCGACACAGCTGCCGTCAAGGCAATGCCGATCATCGCATGCGTTAGGCGAACTTCACGGTTCGAAGAGTAGCAGACGGACGATCTCGGGTAAAATTTATCTTCGGCGGCTGCGGGGGTCGCGCTTTATGCGCGAGCCGCCGAAGAT